>JAIROC010000362.1 GCA_031257735.1 Bacteroidales bacterium
AAAGAAGCAAGTCCTCCTCGCAATGGATATGCAGGACCTACTATAATAATTTTCTTTTGTTTTCTATTCATATTTTTTTCTTTGTAATCCTGATTATTTTATTGTTTATTCAAATACCAATTATATACAGTAATAATACCTTGTTTTAAAGACGTTTTGTGTTTAAAACCGAGAGCATGCAGTTTACTTACATCGAGTAATTTACGAGGCGTTCCGTCAGGTTTGGAAGTATCATTGACAATATTACCGTCAAATCCAACAACGTCTTTTACCATCAACGCCAAATCTCCAATCCGTATATCTTCGCCCGTTCCGACATTGATATGAATTTCTTCCGAATAATGCAGCATGAGAAACAGTAAAGCATCCGCCAAATCATCAACATATAAAAACTCTCGCATGGGATTACCTGTTCCCCATATTACTACCTCATCCTTACCTTGCATTTTGGCGTCATGAAATTTGCGTATCAAGGCAGGCAATACATGCGAAGAATTAAGGTCGAAATTGTCATTAATCCCATACAAATTAGTAGGCATAGCCGAAATAAAATCGCATCCATATTGACGACGATAAAATTTACACAACTCTATTCCTGTGATTTTTGCAATAGCATAAGCCTCGTTTGTCTCTTCCAAATAACCATTTAAAAGATACTCTTCTTTTATCGGTTGAGTAGCCATTTTAGGATAGATACATGAACTGCCCAAGAACAATAACTTAGTAACATTATTCTGATAGGCAGCATGGATAATATTTGCTTCAATGAGCAAATTGTCATAAATAAATTCAGCGGGATAGGTATTGTTTGCCAATATTCCGCCTACTTTTGCCGCTGCCAAAAAAACATATTGTGGCTTTTCTTCCTTAAAAAATGTGTTTACAGCTTCCTGATTTCGTAGATCCAATTCTTCCAAATCCCGGACAACAAGATTATGATAATTATTGTCTTTCAGACAACGCATAATAGCAGAGCCAACCAAACCTGTGTGTCCTGCTACATATATCTTTGAATTTTTATCCATTTCGTTTATTTTCTGTTAATACGTATTTTAAATCATGTTGAATCATTATCTTTATCAGCTCTTCAAAGGATGTTTTAGTAGGATTCCATCCTAAAAGTGTTTTTGCTTTGGTGGCGTCGCCCAATAACTGTTCTACTTCTGTAGGACGAAAATAACGAGGATCAACTTCGACAATAACTTCATTCGTTGCTGTATTGATACCTTTTTCCATTACTCCTTCGCCTTCCCATCTAACAATAATGCCTGCTTCCTGAAAAGCCAACGTACAAAACTCGCGAACAGAATGCATTTCTCCTGTGGCAATAACAAAATCTTGAGCTTCCTTCTGTTGTAAGATTAACCACATACATTCAACATAGTCTCGCGCATAACCCCAATCTCGTTTTGCATCCAAGTTTCCCAAATAGAGTTTTTTCTGTAGCTTGTGAGCGATACGTGCAACGCCCAGTGTGATTTTACGGGTAACAAAAGTTTCACCACGTCGTTCGCTTTCATGGTTAAACAAAATTCCATTAGCGGCATACATACCGTATGCTTCTCTGTAGTTTTTCGTAATCCAGTAACCATACAATTTTGCTACTCCGTAAGGTGAACGCGGATAAAATGGTGTTGTTTCCGATTGTGGAATTTCCTGTACCAAGCCATATAATTCGGATGTTGAGGCTTGATAGATGCGTGTTTTTTTCTCTATTCCCAAGATACGTATTGCTTCCAAGATACGTAATGTTCCTATGGCGTCACTTTCCGCCGTATATTCTGGTACTTCAAAAGACACTTTTACATGTGATTGTGCCGCCAAATTGTACACTTCATCTGGCTGTACCTCTTGAATAATCCGAAGCAAAGAGGATGAATCGGTCATGTCTCCATAATGAAGATTGATAGCTCGTTTCTTTTTTGTATCTTCTATCCATTGCTCAAAGTATAAATGTTCTATACGTCCTGTATTGAAACTTGAGCTTCTCCGAAGAATACCATGTACTTCGTAATTCTTTTCCAATAGAAATTCAGCAAGAAACGAACCATCCTGTCCTGTAATCCCTGTTATAAGAGCTGTTTTTTTACTCATGTCTTTGTCAAATTAAATATTTCTTGTTTTTATGCGTCTGCAAAGGTAATCATTATTTTGGATGCCAATGTCGATAAAATGTGCTTGACGGATGAAAACGCAAAAAAAACTAATGTAGTATATCTTTTGAGTTATGGGTTATGAGTTATGAGTTGGGCTGACGCATGAAGGTAAGAATGTTTTTGAGTTATAAAGACGATGCGTGCATTGTCTCCAAGTTAGCAGTGTTACATTGCTTCTATCAATGACGGCGTTATTTGGACATCATCCTGCGTCAGTTCATTTTCACCCGTAAGAGCAGCGTAGCTCATTTTCAATTAATGAAGTTTTCAATTGAAGAAATGATTACTTTTGCATTGCGAATGAAGACAGGAAAAAGATACTGTGAATGACGACAAAGATATTGAAATACTAATCCTGCATTCAGGGAAAAAGACAAAGAACAAAATAAAACAAAGAACAAAATGAAGACAATACGATTAATTTTACTGCCAATCATACTTTTTACAAGTATGGTATCCTTTTCGCAAAGACCGGGTAATGTGATTAAACAACGTTTGGATAGTATTGTTTCGACAAAGGATAAAACAATCTATCTCTATGACGATAACGGAAATCAAATCTTAGAGGAGGCTTATCTCTTTAATGACATAAATAATAATTGGATAGGAGATTATAAGCGTGAAATGGGTTACGATAATAATGGAAACAGAACCTTGTTTCTTCGTTACACATGGAATACTGTCTATCAGGCATGGGTAGAATACGATAAAACCGAATATACTCGCGATAATAAAGGAAATCAAATCAAAAATATTCATTATCTATGGAACACAGAGACTAATATATGGGAAGAAACGAATAAAACTGATTATACCTACGATGATAATGGTAACAAAACATTGGAGATTTATTATTCGTGGGATACTGTAAAAAAGACATGGACAGGGATTTCTAAAGAAGAATATCGTTACGATAATAATGGAAATAGAACAATGGAAGCTTATTATTCTTCGTATTCGTTAATCTATGAAGAATGGGTTGGAAGTAAGAAACAGGAATATACCTACGATTCAGATAAACTAAAGCAAACAATCTATTATCAATGGAAAAGTGAGGCGCATAATTGGATAGAATTTTATCGAACCCAATATGATTACAATACAAATGGAAATTTAATCGAGGATATTTATTATCGATGGGATGATATAACAAATACATGGGGGCAAGTCAATAAAACAGAATATAGTTATCATGCGAATGGATATACAAATTTAAAAATCACTTATTCATGGAACGGTGGAACAAATGATTGGAGTAGACATTATAAATATGAATATACATACGATAGTATTGGAAATTTGATCAGTGAAATAACTTTTATGGGTGGTGATACGAATTGGACAGGCGATTATAAATATGAATATGCTTACGATAATAATGGTCATCAGATTATGGAGGCATATTATCTATGGGGGTATAACAAATGGGATGAAAATTATAAATATGAATACGCCTACGACAATAATGGACATAAATTATTGGAGATTTATTATTTGTGGAATAGTAATGTACGGACAGGGATTTACAAATACGAATACATCTATAATTATACGACAAACCAGATAACAGAGATGTCTTATTCATGGGTCAATAATAGTTGGTTAGAAAATTATAGAAATGAATATACATACGATTACAATGAAAATCTAATTACACGGATTTCTTATTATTGGAATAGTATAGCATGGATAGAATATGCTAAAAATGAATATACATACGATTTGCGTTATGCTTTGTCCGATCTCATCGTTCCCAACTTGTATGACTACAGTTATATGATAACAGAAATAAAATACTATGATTGTGACGGAACTAATTGGGTGGAAAACAATATTAAAACATATTATTATTCTTCTCAAAAGATTAATCCTGTTCATCATTTGTTTGATAGGGATGATGATATAAATATTTTTCCAAACCCTGTACAGGACAGGTTATATATACAATCCTCGTCAGAGATAGAACAGGTGAATATCTATGATATGAATGGAAGAATTGTAAAACAGTTGTATCGTCCCACCTATTCCATAGAAGTAAACGACTTGTCAAATGGAATTTATGTCGTTAGAATAAAAACAGAAAAAGGCGAAACATCTCGAAAGATAATTAAAGTCTGTCTATAAATTATAAATTATGAATTATGACCCGAAGCGAAGCGAAGCGGAGAGCAGCGGAGCTAATCTCCAGAATGAGCAGAATATAAAAAACCTTATTTCCAACCTTATTTTTCTAACAAATAACCTTAGTAGCAGGAACGTACAACACACACACCAACCTTATTACCTTATTAATGAAGACTTATGACATATACCAAGAACAGAAAGAAGAGCAAATGAATAATAAGGTAATAAGGTTGTAATATGTAGGTGCAATCCATTGCTACTAAGGTTATTTTGTTTGGAAAAAATAAGGTTGGGAATAAGGTTTTCTTGCGTCAGCATAATTCATAATTCATAATTCATAATTATACTATATAGACAGACACTAATTATAGATCACCCCAGTGGGCATCACATTGTTGCACTCGCAAAATAACATCTTGCCATTGCAAAATAATATCGACACCCTTTGCTCGGCGTAATGTTTTCGCTTTTGTCTGAATCAAACTCCCCTCCGTGTTCTCCGTGTCCTCTGTGGTAAAAAAACCGTGTCCTCTGTGGTTAAAAAGAACAATAATTTTTTAATGCTTAGCGTTTCCATTAAAATTTTTTGTGATGAAAATAAAATGTATTCTATGTAGTTTATTGGTATGGATAAGTGTCGAAAACCATACGCAAGCCCAAATAAAAACACCAAACACCGAAACACTTAAAGCATTTTCATCATCCAAAACATATATTGTATTGGAAGATGTAATGTTTTCTGATTTTAATATCAATATCGAAGAAGCAGCTCAACAACATTGGAAAATAACCCCTTTCGAAATCATCTCATTAAGACAATTCGAAAATCAATGCAAAATACCACAGGCGTCTTTTTTGATGGTCGTTATAGGAGAATATACGGGAGGTTTTGCCAAAAATACTGCATTCAATATGTTGACCCTGATGATGGGACATAAGTCGGGAGATGTAAACAAAATGCCTGAAATATTATCTATCCCACTATCTTACTACCTTCCCGACGGAGATGAGGAAGATTATGGCTATAAGTTGGGCGGAATATTGGAAGGATTGCAATATGCCGTGAAAAATATATTACCGCAGAAAATAACAATGACCAATTTCAAAGCTATCTTTAATAATTACAGCGCCGAAGTGAAAACCAAAGAACTGTGGGTCACAAAAAATGATTTATCCCTCTCCGTTAATACCCTCGAAAAAATTAAATCTATTTATCCGTATAAGGTAACGATTACATCCGAACAGGCAATCCAACAAGCTATTGACGAAAAACAAAATAATGTCGCTTTTCTTCACAAAGTAGGCAACTCAAATGTACACAATGCAACATGCTTTAAATTGATTATTAACTGCGCCGATGGAAAACTGTTATACGGAGACTATCATTCAATCTCAACCAAAGAACCTAACGGTCTCTTACCTAAAGATTTTAAAGCCTTACAGTGACAGAAATACTGTTTTATATGCTTCGGCTTTTTTCTCCAATGCAAGCGGATAGGCTCTTGATGAAGAAGGCATACGGAATAATCGCAAGTGTCTGTTATCAAAAGTAAATGCCACATAAGAACCGACTGCAGGTGAAGTGATATTTATATTATTCAGTGCGAATTGTCGAATAAGTGTTTCCGATGCTTTTTGTCCTGTGGTAACAATGTTCTGTAAATCGGGAAGGTTCTTTATTACCTCAATAATATCTACACAGGATACAATTTCCAAATCCTTATCAGAAGCATTGTCTTTGTGTCGTATTACTTCCGCCGCAGTATCATACATGGCAATGTGATGTTGGGTGAGAAAGGTAATGATGGCTGCCTTGTGAAAGGTTTTCTTGTCTACGTCTACAAAATGATTCTTATCGCCGAAAAATATTAAACCGAAAATTCTCCACATGTCATTCTGAAAATTAGGATAAAAGAAATCCATAGCCCAACGCTCTTGCTTAGGTGGAAAACTACCCAAAAATAACCATCGTGCATGTGCAGGATAAAACGGAGAAATAGGATGCTTTTCTACTCTTAAATTTGACATACTCCCTCATTGTTAGATTTTATTACTATACCAACGTCTATAGTAAGTTTGTATTGTAAAGGACAAAAGAACAAAAATATGAAAGAGTTCGTTCACCTGTCTCTTCGTCCACTAACTCACAATTTCGTTATTTCGAACTTGTCTTTGCCGATAAAAAGCAGCAATACAGCTTTGAGGTTGGGTCGGTCTTTGACTCGGTATGCGTGAAAATACTCTGTCAGTTGTGTCAATTCTTTATTACGTTTAGCAGTAATTTCAGCGTTGGTTGCGTTTGTCATGCAATATTTTATCTCGAATAACCATTCATATTTGATTTCAGGCAAAAAATGATTCCGGTTAGATTCGTTTTCTAGTTCTTTTATAAAACGAGTCTTGTCAACGTATGCATAATTTTGAGTAATAATGTCTCTAAAATCCGAGTTGCCAGAAGGCAAGCGTTTGAATAATGTTGTTTCCATAACTGTTTTTTTTATTCTGCAAAAGTTCTGTAAAGATACACTTTAATTATGAGTTATGAGTTATGAGTTATGAGTTATGAGTTATGAAATAGCGAAAAACAAACCAAACAACGTCGTCATTGTAAGCGCAACGAAGCAACCGAAACGAAGTGGAGCTCGGCGTAGTCAATCCCTAACCGACAAGGCGTTGATTGGTCGCGGTAATGCCTTAATGATTGCGTTATGGTTTCAAGGCTTCCTGACAATGGCTGAAAACCATAAATCATTAGCACAGTGGCAACGCCCTTCAATAATTG
>JAIROC010000475.1 GCA_031257735.1 Bacteroidales bacterium
AAAAAGCGTTTCACAACCGGAAGACCGAAAAAAAACGCAGTTCAGTAACAAATGTTCGTTAAAAAACACCCGACACAGATGTTTTTTGAATCGAAAATCTTCGGATTTCTTTCAAAAACATTCCTCGGGGAGTTAAAATGAATCACAAAAGTACCTCGGAGGTACTTTTTTCTATGATTTTGGTACAAAAAAGTACCCCAGAGATACTTTTTCCAACCTTTTTGATACTTTCGACTACCATGCTGGTTCAATTTTGAATTAATAGATTAGAAGTCGAATGTTTTTAGTATTATTTTGAATTTATTTTGCCGGTTGCCGTCAATGATAACAGTCTGTTCATATTTGCAGGGGGGCTGCTGAGTATTTTACAAGTAAATTTCGTGTAATCTTTGGCAAGAATTATACTGTAAGAAATCCTGTAACCAAAACCCTCAATCTGCGCAAATCATGATAATCCGTGTCATCGGCGTGCTAAAGGGCTATGTAATACACACCGGTTGAAATTGAACTTCCGCCGGTCAAAAAAAATACAGTTATATTTGCACAATAAAAATTAATCCGTACCTTTGCCAAAAATTTGTAACTGTATGTATTAAATAATTATAAACAGACGAAAAAAAATGAAATAAAAACATTAATAACTTTAAATTACCAAAAATGAAACAAATGGATTCGACAACGCCAGATTTTCTTCCAGTATCGACCTTACAAACTGTTTCGGATGAAGAAAGTTCTTCAATATATACTCCGGAGGTTTTGTCAATGTCTGAAAATATTTTGTCGGTATGTTCGGAAGCCGGATATATTATTGATTTTCAGAAGCGACGTTTTCATTGCGTCTCCAATCATGGTCTGTTTCTTTGCGGTCATACGAAAGAAGAAGCTATGCAGCTGGACTATAAGTTTTATTCTTATATCGTTCACAAAGACGATTTGCGACTGTTAGTGAGAATGTACAACGCTGTTATAAATAGTCCGTACATTACGGAATGTCCGGAAAATATTGCTCATTTCTCTTTTACGGTCAGGATTAAAGTCTATCCGGATATAACCGATGAAACGAAATATCAGATGGTTTACCATAGATTGAGACCGGTGTTTTTTAACGGAAAACTGTGTTTCGGGATTTGTATGATGAATATCTCGGTATTGAAGACCTCTGGAAACCTGAGTGTTTATTTTGAAGATAACAGGGATTCTTTTGACGAATACTCTCTTAAAAACCAAAACTGGAATACAAAACAGGTTATAGATTTGAAAAACAGGGAAATACTGACAGTCAAATTTGCCAAACAGGGACTGAATAACAAAGAAATTGTCGGCGCATTAGGGGTAAAATATGAAACCTTGCGTCGTGAAATTACTTCGATTTGTGAAAAATTCAATCTGGGGACAATAGGACAGGTGATTGTTTATCTAACAAACCACTTGATGCTGTTTGATACCCGACGAACATCCGATACAACTAAAAAAAGGAAAGGGAAAAGTAAAAAACGTTGCCCTAAACGGAAATTGACTCCGGAAAAGTTGAAGTATAGCCAGGAATGTTTGGATAATAGACAAAGTAATAGGGAGACAGCCAAAAATGTAGGAGTTTCGGAAGGTTGCATACGAGACGCCATTGATTCCGGAAAATTGCACAAAAAACGACAGTGAAATCATGAAAAAATGCGCACCAAATTGCCACTAAAAAAATGGTGCGCACGTATATGTTTAATGACAAGCAATATACAGGGATATAAAAAAGCAGGATTTTGGGTATTGCACAGTAAAAATCGTTCCCGTACCTTTGACGAAAATTTTGAAATGATTTATTGTTGATTAAGTAATAACAGGATTATAAAAAAATGAAGATTATATACTACATATTAAAGGTTTTGTCGCTTTGCAGAAAGTTTTTACTAATGCGGAGAAAAGTCGTTGTATGTGGTTACGAGCGTCCGAAATACGGTTGTTGTATAAACGGAATGCCTGTTTTTTTACTTCCGAAATCGTCTGCTATTTTAAAGTCGCATACTGAATATGGTATTTGCCGACTGTTTAAATATGCAAGCGACTTCATTTGGTGGCTGGGGAAAAATGATCTGGACAGTCTTGTGGCGCCAGTTGCTGCTTTCTTCTCGTTTGGCGCAAGAACACACAAAGAATGTCTGTTTTCTGGTTGTTTAGAGAAGGTAAAAAAAGCAATGACACAGAGAAGTTCTTCCTGAATGGAATGACTCTGAACAAAATGAAGACATGCGAGCAAATCGCGGAAAAGGTGTAACAGACAACCATTTCTTATCCAATAAATTTGGAAAACATTATAATAATAAAGAAAAAGGTTATTGAATATGAGAAAGAGGTTAATATTTATAATAGGGTTATTTGTAATAGTAAGTAATATCTCGATAATTAACATAACGAAAAATTCGAAGAATAGTTACTTAAATGCAGTTTCTATAGAAACGATTGAGGCTTTATCTCGGGAACTTATAGTAATAGAGCAATATGTAATGAAAATAACTATAACTGAAGGTCCCACAGTATATGAAGTTATTGATTATTGTCATGATTACGAATGTTCAACAATCAATGTAGGATGTGAAGGTAGTGGCAGTTTGTATTGTATACAAGGCACATTTACAAATGAGTGTGAAATAGTATATGTTTGTGACTATGGTACTTGGGTATAAATATTTTGGTTTTAAATGAAAACAATAAAGAGGTGTTCTAAAAAAAGTTTTTTGGAACACTTCTTTTTAATTAATTACACAATGAATAATAAATGAAAATAAAGATGAAACATTTTATAATAATTACGTTAATAGCGGGTGCATTGGTTGCTTGCTCAAATAACAAACCAACAAATGATTTGTCTCGGATACTGACTGTGCAAAATCCGGCTAATGATGGAATATTTGCCGAATTTTTTGAAATAGAATCTATTGTTCCTATTGAGACAAAAGATGATTTTATCATTTCAAATATTAAAAAAGTAATTTGGGCTGATGCAGATAATATAATTATACTGGATGATAAATCCTGTATATTTGCAATCAATTCCCGTACAGGAAAAGCAAAATTCAGTATTGACAAAAAAGGGCAAGCTCCTGGTGAATCAAAGAATATCTGTGATATTACATTTGACACATTGTCTCGGAATATAATAGTCCTGAATGATTACAAAAAAATCCTGTTTTTTGATATGGATGGGAAATTCCTTTACGAAGAATCTGTCAAAAAACTTTACGAAAATATTGTTTATGACAGAGGGAATGCGATTTTGTATAATCCGGGAGAAGGATATGGATGTTATCCGTATTGTATTGACGTCTATAATATACAGAACAAGAGTTGGAAACATGAAGGCGATGATACAAAACTTGAATTTCCTTTTCGTCCATACGGTCGTCTAATAGTAAAGAGTAAACAAATCTGGTTCTCGGCGCCATTAGGTTATCAAATTGGGAGAATCACAGAAGATTATAAATTCGATTTTCCATATACACTGAAAACGGAAAAACAGATAACAAAAGATATGATAGAGTTAGCTACATCAAATTATATGTCTTTTTCTCGCAAAATTCGCGAAGAAGGTATTATATATGGTATAAGTTCTATCCGGGAAACGGATAATTTCTTAGTATTCAAGACAAATAGAATTCCATTGCTGATGATGTCTAAAAACGGTTTAACAGTAGAAGGATATAGAAGAGTTTTCGATAAAAATATAAAAGTAAGGTTAGCAAATTATTTTCCTCATGATGGAGATGATAACAGAATTATGTTTATTGTTCAACCTAACGAATGGAAAGAACGCGAAACACCCAAAAACATTCCTCCTCATATACAATCGCTTGTCGATTCTGTTAAAATCGAAGATGATAACAATCCTATTTTGATGTTTTATAAAGAAAAAAATAAATCTTTTTGAATATTAATTTAAAATTTCATAAATGAAATTAAAATTGTCATTATTAATTGTATTTTTTCTGTTGAATTCAGTTGCATGTAAAAATAGAAAAACATCTGAAGCAGACCATATTGTAAAAGAATGGATTGGGAAACAGATTCAATTACCGGATATAAAACCGATTATTCCTTATTTAAGAATGAAGAAAGATACTGTTCTCCTTAAATCTGATGATAAAGAATATAAAATATTGCTTTACATAGATTCCACAGGTTGCACAAAATGTAATCTTAATTTAAATATTTGGGAGTCATATATAAAAGAATTAAATTTTAAGGTAAACTTTATGTTCTATTTTCATCCGAAAACAGAAGAAGGATTAGTGTTTTTTCTAAAACATGAGCGATTTGCATATCCTGTATATGTTGATAATCAAAATAAACTTTACAAATTGAATCGGTTTCCCCAAAATCCAATATTTCATTGTTTTTTATTGGATAGCAACAACAAAGTCATTTCAATAGGTAATCCAACCAATAATCCCAAAATTTGGGAATTATATAAACGAATCATAAACGGCGAAATATCGGACAAACCTCCTGTTACCACTGTCGAGCCGGAGTCAACCGAAATAGAGTTAAACGATTTGCAAATCGGCAAAACTTCAGAGACAGTATTTTCGTTAA
>JAIROC010000527.1 GCA_031257735.1 Bacteroidales bacterium
TACACAGGGCGTTGCCCTGTGCTATTGATTGCGGGCTTTCAGCCCTTTACCGTTATTCTCTGATTACAATTATACATTGAAGAAATGAATTTATGCGTTTTCGGACAGACACTAATTAAAAATTAAAAATTAGCTTCATGTCTTACCTTTGTTACATAATAAGGTAGGAGTTGTTATAGAGAAAAATAATCTATTCCTCTCTGTGTACTCTCTGTACTCTACTGGTTAATACTTGTGATACGAATACGTCCACTGACCAACTAATCTTCATTTTTCATACTTTCATCATTCATCACAAAAGACTGTAAAGAAGTAATTGCTTTTTCAATAGAATAAACTTTATTGATAGTAATGGTCAATTTTTCTTTGTTTTGGCGCAGGTAACCTAAAGCAGGATAGCGTTGCAAAACATCTAATATGTAGAAAAACTGCTGACTTTGATAATAGTCCGATTGTGTATCGGAAAGGAAGTAACCAATTAGTTTACCCTGTTTCAATGCTATTTTCTCAAAACCCATTTCCTTTGCCATTTTTCTCAATCCAATGGTTTTTATCAGTTCTTCCGTTTGTTGAGGGGGCTTTCCAAAACGATCTGTCAGTTTTTCTCGGAAGGCATTCAGTTCTTCGTCGGTTGAGAGGTTGTTTAATTCTTTGTACAATGAGTATCTTTCCCCGCTACTTACAATATAGGTATCGGGGATGAGTATTTCCATATCGGTCTCAATAACACAGTCTTTTACAAAATCACGATCTATATTATCCGGCAAATCCTTTGCGTCTGGATTATTTCTATGCAATTCGTCAATCGCTTCTTCCAATATTTTTTGATACATTTCGTAACCGATTTCCGTAATAAACCCACTTTGTTCAGCGCCTAACAGATTTCCAGCGCCTCGAATGTCCAAATCCCGCATAGCAATATTAAATCCGCTTCCTATATCGGAAAACTCTTCAATTGCTCGTAATCGTTTTCGGGCAGTATCCGAAACAGTATCTAATGACGGGATTAGCAGATAACAAAATGCCTTTTTGTTCTTGCGTCCCACCCGTCCACGCAATTGGTGTAATTCACTTAAACCGTAATTTTGGGCATTGTTGATAATAATCGTATTCGCGTTGGGAATATCCAGTCCTGATTCGATAATAGTAGTGGAAATCAAAACATCATAATACCCGTCAATGAAATCTAACATAATACGTTCCAAAACATCTCCATCCATTTGTCCGTGGGCAACGGCAACATTTTGTTCGGGACAATGTTTCCGTATCAGATCGGCAAATTCACCGATATTTTGAATCCGATTGTGAACAACAAAAACCTGTCCCCCGCGAGAAATTTCATATTCAATGGCTGACTTTATTAACTCTTCCGAGAAAGGATGCACCTCCGTTTGAATAGGATAACGGTTTAAGGGTGGCGTTTGCATGATGGAAATATCACGCGCTCCCATAAGAGAAAACTGTAACGTACGCGGGATAGGAGTTGCAGTCAATATAATCGTATCAACGTTTATCTTTAGAGAACGCAGTTTTTCTTTTGCGCCAACACCGAACTTTTGTTCTTCATCCACTATCAGTAACCCTAAATCTTTAAAGGCAATGTCTTTTCCAAGTAAACGATGTGTTCCTATGATAATATCAACTTTCCCATTTTTAAGGTCTTCCAAAGTTGTTCTTTGTTCTTTTGCCGACCGGAAACGATTTATATAATCCACCCGACAGGGAAAATCTGCCAATCTATCCCTGAACGTATTATAATGTTGCAACGCCAATATAGTTGTAGGGACTAAAACGGCAACCTGTTTGCTGTCGCAAACAGCCTTAAAAGCAGCGCGAATAGCTATTTCCGTTTTTCCAAAACCCACATCTCCGCAAATTAATCTGTCCATAGGATAATCTGCTTCCATGTCATTTTTAACGTCTTGCGTTGCTTTTATCTGGTCTGGGGTATCCTCATAGATAAAAGAAGCCTCTAATTCTGTCTGCATATAGTTATCGGTCGAAAAAGAAAATCCTTCTGTCAGTTTACGTTCGGCATACAATTTTGTCAAATCAATAACCAATTCTTTAACTCTACTTTTGGTTTTTTCCTTGATTTTACTCCAAGCGTTGCTTCCCAAACGATTTAGTACAGGTACTTCGCCATCTTTGCCTGAATATTTCGCAATACGATGAAGAGAATGAATACTGATATAAAGAATATCGTTTCCTTTATAGATAATTTTTATCGCTTCCTGCTGTTTACCGTTTATTTCAATCTTTTCCAGACCAGCATATTGACCAATACCATGATCTATATGTGTAATATAATCGCCCTGTTGCAGATTGTAAATATCTTTGAGCATAATGGCATCGCTTTTTTTATATCTGTCATTCACTTTGTAGCGATGATACCGATTAAATACCTGATGATCGGTATAAAAAGCAATTTTTTGTTCTCTGTCGATAAATCCTTCATGCAGGGTGTAGGAAACGTATGAGACCATTTCTTTTTCTAATTTTCTCCGATAGTCTTCCGTGAAATCGGCATATTTTTCCTGAGACGATAATATGTCCCGAACAATATTGCGCACACGAAGAGATTGATTTTCGTTTATAGAACTGAAAATATTTACGATTCCCTGCTCATAATTTTGCAGCCATTCATTAATAAGCAAGTCATACTGTTTATTGAATGGCATTTGAGGATGGGTGTCAAACGAGAGCCTGTGTTGTATCTTCAAAGAGGCATCTGTTCCAAACTCTACCGTATGAAAGTGCAGAATAGCGTCTTTGAATTGTTTGTCATCAATATACAGGTCATGAATCAAAGATTTGTCCGTTAATGTTTCACATATTGTATGGTATTTCTTTTGAACATTTTCAACGCTCCATGCAATATCATCAAACCATAAAACGGTATTGGCAGGCAGGACGTCAAACAGATTTGTTTTTGAGATATTTCTTCCCTTTGATTGCAGGTCGGGAATAATGATAATTTTCCCCAATGTAGATTTTGACAGTTGTGTATCTATTTCAAATGTTCGCAACGAAGCAATGACATCTCCAAAAAACTCAATTCGATAGGGGTATTCATTAGCATACGAAAAAACATCAATAATTCCGCCACGTACAGAAAATTGTCCGGGCTGGAAAACAAAATCAGTATATTCAAAATTATTTTCATACAGATATTCCAGGATAAAGTCCATAGATAACTTTTCGCCTCGTGATATGGTACAGGTATCCTGATTGATAGTTTCTTTTGGTATCACTTTTTGCATCACGGCTTCGGGATAGGTAACGACCAATAAACGTTCATTTTGTTCTATCCGTTGTATTGTTTTGGTACGCAGCAATACATCGAAATTATCGGCTGCTTTTGTTTCTTGAGCAGATAAATTTAATTCGGGGAAAAATACGGATTGTCTTTGCGAGAAATCAACATCTTCTTCCTGAAAAATCTGTTCAAGATCACTGTAAAAGAAGGCGGCAGCTTCTTTGTCGGAGAGTATAAACAGGTGTAATTGTTGAGTTAGAGAAGCACAGGCAGCGCCAAATAATGAACGAGAACTCCCATTTAATCCATCAATTTTTGTTCTCCTTACAGTAGTGGAAAGCTGTTTGGCAAACGTTTGTATTTTTTGTGTTTGTGAATATAATGCTAATAAATTTTTTATTTTCATGTTTGAGTAACGAAACTATTTTCAAATTATTGATTAGAACGGTAGACGGGGTTAATTATGAATTATGAATTATGACCCGTAAGAGCAGCGGAGCTAATTATGAATTAGGCTGACGCATGAAAATACCCAATCAACACCGTCATTGGTAAAATGAACAGACGCCGCTTTTGTCTGAATCAGACCCGTAACATAGCGAAGATCACCGTAGGTAATTAATGTCTGTCTATAAAGTATAAAAAAGTAATCATCAACGCCGTCCAAACAACGCCGTCATTGCGGGCTTGACCCGCACCCGAAGCGAAGCGGAGAGCGCTTTTGAAACAACCCTATTTGTACTTTATAGACAGACACTAATTAAAAATGAACTCCGCTGTTCTTACGAGTGAAAATGAGCTGACGCACATTGTCTGAATCAGACTACCAATGACAGATAAAGGGGCGAAAACGCCCCCTTCATCTATCTACTTGTTTATTGTTTTATTAATTTTCCTGTGTGTGTTTGCTTATTTGTTATTACATTATAGATGTAGATACCTGTAGCAAGATTACTTACCGAAACAACATCCTGACTGCTGATTTCTTTACGTATAAAGACTTTGCCTTGTATATC
>JAIROC010000543.1 GCA_031257735.1 Bacteroidales bacterium
AGCGGTTACTATGCCCAATACGCAACTGTCGTAAAAATAAAAGTAGTGTGTTACCGTCCAAACAGTCCACATCATCAAACAGAATAACCAAAGGTTTATCCAGTAATTTGCAGATACGAGATAATGCTGCTTTTAACACCGATATATAGTCGGTAAGATCGGCAGTACATGCAAACTTGTCGCTATCTGGAATATCGAAAATTAAAAAGCTATCCTTTATACAATTTATAATTGCCGGTATGCCTCGTTCCGGTTCAGTGATATTCTGTACGTCTTCTAATGAACAATACAAGGTGTAATATTTTCCTTCTGTATTGAGACGTCTGGTTAAATCTTGTAAATATGTTGTTTTCCCGCTTTGACGTGCCGCATGTATCACAAAATACTGCTCATTGTCTATCAATTCCTCAACACCGTGCAAACGAGTGGCGGCGTCTATCATGTAATGCTTTGTGCTATTGCAAGGTCCTGCTATATTAAAATATCTCATAATCACTTAAAATTATTTGGCAAAAGTACACAAAAAAATAACAGCTTAATGTATTATGAAATATTTTTTCGTCTAAAGCAACCTCTGATCGGAGGTTGAAATGGGAAACGTATTAAAAATAAATACAGGCATAGCCTGCTCGGATAGAGCGAACGAAGTAGAACCTCGTCCGAACGGAGAAAAAATTATTTTTGTCAAAAAAATAACTGTTTCGTTAGATAAAATTACTGTCTATGTCAGAAAAAATACTGCATTGTTCAACAAAAATACTGTCTCTGTCAACAAAAATACTGTATCTGTTAACCGTGCGACTGTGTCTGTCGAAAAAAAGATTGCCTCTTTTCGCTGTGCAATTTTCTCTGTTAGCTGTGCAATTGTGTCTGTCGGAAAAAAATCTGCCTCTTTTCGCTGTGCAAGTGCCTCTTTTCGCTGTGCAAGTGTGTCTGTCAGGAAAAAATCCGCCTCTGTCAGCCGTGCAATTGCATCTTTTCACCGTGCAATTGTGTTTGTCGGGAAAAAATTCGCCTCTGTTAGCCGTGCAAATGTATCTGTTAACCGTGCAAGTGTGTCTGTCGGGAAAAAATTCGCCTCTGTTGTCTGAATGAGACCCCGACAATGCTTCAATTTCTTCTATGTCTTCCAAATTATTCATTTAGTTCTGTTATTTTTTCTTTATCAGGCACAAAATTACCATGTTCATCGTAAAAACCGCATTCTGCTACAGGAATGTCTTCCCATTTAGAAATATACGGGTTATGATCGCATTCGGTAGAAATTTATACCTGTCATTAGAAATTTGAACGGGAAGCCTATCATCCACACACATATAACGGTATTCGCAATCTTTACAAATTTCTATTTCGATATGTGAATAAATTTTCCCATTTGAATTGATATATATTTTGTTGTCTGAAGACGAAACAAGATTACAATTCGACTTCTTCTCCTTTAAAAGGGATAGATACTTTTTCATATCCATTATCCTGTAAATAATGTTTATACACCTTTTGAGCAGGTGGTTCTCCGTGAACAAGAAATATTTCTTTTACCTTTGTCTTTTCTTGGCAGGACAAGTATCTGTACATTTCTTCATAATCTCCGTGTCCCGACAATGCTTCAATTTCTTCTACATCGGCATTTACCTTATATTTGTTCCCATAGATAGACACTATTTTTTCTCCATCAACAATTTTTCTACCCAATGTTCTGGATGCGCAATAACCTGCAACCAAAATTGTTGTTTTCCTGTCCTCAATGTTATTTGCAAGATGATGTTTAATTCGTCCTGCTTCCATCATTCCCGATGCAGACATAATAATACAGGGACGATTATATGTATTAAGACGTTTAGAATCTTCTTTTGTACGGACGTAGTGTAAATTATCAAATCCGAAAGGATCTTTTTGCGTACGGATAATATCCAGAACATCCTCTTTAAAACATTCTGTATGCAAACGAAAAATGTCTGTAGCAGATACAGCCAGCGGACTATCTACAAAAATAGGCACATCAGGTAATTTGTTTGCTTTCTTCAAACTATTAAGCGAATAGATTATTTCCTGACATCGTCCGATGGCAAAGGCAGGAATGAGCAGTTTCCCCAATTTTTTTATACATGTATTTTGTACAATCATTCCCAATTTTGCTTCTGCAGATTTTACTTCCTCATGTTTTCTGTCTCCGTAGGTAGATTCGGTAATAATGTAATCCGCCTGCGGAAACGGTGAAGGATTACTAAGCAAATGTTTATTATATCTTCCAATATCTCCTGTATAGCACAAATGTTTGTCTGTTCCGTCTTCCGTAATCGTTAAATTGATGGCAGCTCCGCCCAGAATATGTCCCGTATTAGTAAAGACAACTTTTACGCCTTCTTCAATAACAATTTCCAAATCAAGCGGCATACTGACAAAAAAACGAAGAGAAGCAAAAGCATCACGCGCAGTATAAATCGGCTCTCTGGGGGGCAATCCTTTTCTATCTTGTTTCTTATTAAAATCTCTGATATCGCTTTCTTGTATGTTCCCCGAATCGGGAAGCATAATAGAACACAAATCACGCGTTGCATGCGTGCAGTAAATCTTTCCCTTGAAGCCGTTTTTACAAATATAAGGTATCAATCCCGAATGGTCAATATGAGCATGTGATAACAACACTATATCAATTTGGGCAGGATCAAACCCTAAATCCCTGTTCATGGAATCTGTTTCCAATCCCTTCCCTTGATACATTCCACAATCAAGTAACAGTTTTTTATTACTTTTTGTTGTGATTAAACATTTGCTCCCCGTAACTTCTGCAATAGCGCCTAAAAATTTTATTCTCATTGCTATTTACGCTTACAGTTTTCAGCCAATACAAGAACTTTATTTGCCAACACTTCAACTACACCTCCTTTTATTGTAAAAAATACAGGTGAATTGTTTGTTTCCACAAGTTTTACATTTCCCTCCGACAACACTGTTATCATGGGAGCGTGATTGTTTAATATTTCAAACAATCCATCTAAGCCCGGAAGTTGTATTAAAGACACTTCTCCCTGATAAATCAAATCTTCCGGCGTTAATATTTCAACCTTCATACATTAATATTTTCATGGGATTAATTAGTTTCTGCCAACATTTTCTTTCCTTTTTCAATAGCGTCTTCAATCGTACCAACAAGATTAAAGGCGGCTTCCGGATATTGGTCTACTTCTCCGTCCAAAATCATATTGAACCCTTTTATGGTATCTTCTATTGGTACAAATACGCCTTCAAGTCCCGTAAACTGTTCTGCCACATAAAAAGGTTGAGATAAAAACCGCTGTACTCGACGCGCACGATGTACTATCAATTTATCTTCTTCAGAGAGTTCATCAATACCAAGTATGGCGATAATGTCTTGCAGTTCATTGTATCTTTGCAACGTTTGTTTTACGCGTTGAGCCGTGTTATAGTGATTTTCTCCAACAATATCCGATGACAGTATTCGGGAAGTAGACGCCAATGGATCAACAGCAGGATAAATTCCCAACGCCGAAATTTTGCGACTTAATACTGTTGTTGCATCAAGGTGAGAAAATGTTGTTGCAGGAGCAGGATCCGTCAAGTCATCAGCGGGGACATAAATTGCCTGTACCGATGTAATAGAACCATGTTTGGTAGAAGTAATTCTTTCCTGCATCAATCCCATTTCCGTAGCCAGTGTAGGCTGATACCCTACTGCCGACGGCATACGTCCTAACAAGGCAGAAACTTCCGACCCTGCCTGTGTAAAACGGAAAATATTGTCTACAAAGAAAAGAATATCTCTGCCTCCCGTTTTTTCATCTCCGTCCCGATAATATTCTGCAACAGTCAAACCCGATAAAGCAACACGAGCACGTGCTCCCGGCGGTTCATTCATCTGACCAAATATCAGCGTTGCCTGAGAGTTTGCCAATTCTTCTTTATCTACCTTTGACAAATCCCAGCCCCCTTCTTCCATGCTTTTCTTAAATTCTTCACCATAACGGATTACGCCTCCTTCTATCATTTCTCTCAATAAATCATTACCTTCCCGAGTACGCTCTCCTACGCCTGCAAATACTGACATGCCAGAATATTTCTTTGCAATATTGTTGATCATCTCCATAATAAGAACGGTTTTTCCCACTCCAGCGCCTCCAAAAAGCCCGATTTTTCCCCCTTTTACATAAGGCTCTATTAAATCAATAACCTTAATGCCTGTAAAAAGTACTTCGGTACTTGTAGAAAGTTCTTCAAAAGTAGGTGGCGAAGAGTGTATCGGTTTGTAACTATCTGTAATAACATCTCCCAATCCATCAATGGGTTTTCCAATAACATTCAGCAATCGTCCGTTGATATTTGCCGCTGGCATACTTATCATTTTTCCTGTCCAGAGAACATCCATTCCCCTATACAATCCATCCGTAGAATCCATAGCGATACAACGAACCGTATTTTCTCCAATGTCCTGCTGACATTCAAACACGACAATATCACCATTATCCCGACGCACTTCCAAAGCGTCATATATTTTAGGTAAGCTGTTTT
The DNA here is from genome assembly GCA_031257735.1 of Bacteroidales bacterium. Classification (GTDB taxonomy): domain Bacteria; phylum Bacteroidota; class Bacteroidia; order Bacteroidales; family WCHB1-69; genus JAIROC01. The sequence goes on from JAIROC010000543.1 coordinate 4,528, forward strand.
GATTATCAAATGTGACATCTACAACAGCGCCAATAATCTGTGAAATCTTTCCTATGATTTGTTTCTGCATAACTAAACTCTTGTTTATTAGTTTTTTCCTCTATAGAAATATATATTTATTTAGGTTTACAAAGTAAGTAAAATTATTTTTATTTTTCGCTGTTTAATGCAGTTTTTTTATCATCTATCATATTATATTAGGTAACAACTTGTTTATTGCTATTTGCCATTGACAACTCCATAAGGAAATACAGAGCCGATACAAGGCGTAATCTCTTTAAAGAACAAGTTTCCCGGTAGAACTCGGTGGAAAAGCGCAGAAAAACACTTCAACAATTAATAATGGAAATACAAGGAGGCGATGATAATTAGTGTCTGTCTATAAAGTATAAAAAATAATCACCAACGCTGTCCAAACAACACCGTCATTGCGGGCTTGACCTGCACCCGTAAGAGCAGCGGAGCTAATCCCCTACCCTAAAACGCGTTGTCGGAGCAATGCAACCCACTGCCGTTGTAGTGACGGTGCACGCACCGTCTCTACAACAGCAAAGTAAAACCCTCGTTCGGAGTATTTTCATGCCTCAGCCTAATTCATAATTATCTCCGCTGCTCCACGTATTTACGGGAAAGGGGAGGAAGAAACATACACAATTATTGTTGTGGATGTACTAATTGGTAAGTTTCTCTCGTTAAAAGCAAAATAAGAAAAGAAAAAACGACAAAACTAAACAGAAGAGAATATATTAAACATGGATAATCTATGTAAGGATAAAAAGAAAAGATCAGAAAATATATTTTCATAAACGAGATATTCAAATAACAGATACTTAATTATGTCTAAAATAGCAGTAAAAATAGATTATGTATTTAATTGGAATAATGATTATACACGGATACTTGTTTTACAGACACAGGATAATCAAATATCATTTCCAATAATTATTGCAAACTTCGAAGCAGTTTGTTTACTAAAAGAGTTAGAAAAGATGGATGTAAAACGTCCACAGACGCATGATTTGTTCTATTCATTCATGCAAGTCTGTGATATTCATTTAGAGGAAGTCTATATACACGAATTTAAGGCGGGGATTTTTTACACTAAACTCATTTGCTCTACACAAGGTAAAGTAATAGAAATGGATTCAAGACCTTCGGATGCCGTTATTTTAGCGCTTAAGGCAAAAGTTCCGATTTTCGTGAATGAGAATATATTGAAAAAATTTGGCATGTCAAGAGATGAAATGGAGGAAAAGATGTTTCATTTTGGGAGAGATGACCAAGACATTATTCCCGAAAAAGAAAAGTATGTATTTGAAAACATGCCCGATGAAAATTTGGAGAAATTATTGGAACGCGCTATTGGAATAGAAGATTTTGAAATGGCTGCCCAAATAAGAGATATTCTTAAACACAGAAAAAGTTGATTATTATTTTGTAATATTTTTTTTATGTTTCAGGAATTGCCTATTATCATCTATCATAAAGACACAAACAAAAAGGAGATTTCTGTTTTCAATAATATTCTTTCGAATAGATATGCAGGTACAGGTTCAGATACAATTAATAACAAAACAGTGGGGAGTTTTTTAATTGAAATGCCTGCATCGTCATTTGAATATCGTTCTCGTCCATCATACGAATTTGATTGGGTGTTTATTGTATCTTTTATTTTTCTTTTATTGTTAGCGTTCATTAAGGTCATTTTTTTAAGATCCTCCAAAATGTCATCCTATAGAATGTTGATGAGAAAAACTTACAACAAACCCAGTTATCTCCAAGAAACAGTCCATCCTTATTTTTCGTCTTTTCTTTTTATGATGTGTTCATGGATTGTCTTTTCATTGATATTATATACATGTATTCATCAATTGTTTGAACAGAATGGGAATATTATTTTATTCCTGTCTTTTGGTTTCACATTTATACTGTTTGTTATCCGATTTATTTTATTCAAACTTGTTGAGATATTGTTTGGGATAAAGAGTATGATTGTAGGTTTTAGATATACGACAAAGATAATGAATTTCTTCACTGCTTTTATATCTTTCCCATTAGTTTTTGTCAATTATTATTATTCCCATTTATTTTTAATACTATCAATCATCCTGATATTTGTGGCATTATCCTTGTACAGGATGCTCTTGGGGTGGGGATTTTTAAAGCAAAGATTCCAATTGTATGAATATTTTTTATACCTTTGCACGATTGAAATTTTACCTCTATTAATACTTTTTAAATTTATATCGAACAAATTATTAGTGGTTTAGAATAAAGATAGTGAATGTAGTTAAGATAAAAAAGATATTATTTTCCCAAAATCCTCCTGATAATTTTGAGAAGTCTCTGTATGCGGAGCTTGTAAAAAAACATGGAGTCAGTGTTGATTTTCATAAGTTTTTTCAAATAAAAGGAGTTCCTGTAGAAGAATTTCGTAAAAGTCGGATTTCTATTTTAGACTATACGGATATTATTATGACAAACAAAAAGGCAATAGAGCATTTTTTTCAGATAGCGAAAGAAATGCAAATAGAGATACCTAAGACGGTGAATTATTTTTGTATCAACGCGGCAACAGCTCATTATGTGCAAAAATATACGCCCTGTCGTAAACGTAGAATGATTTTTCCCAAAGATGGAACTCCTGAAAAATTAGTTTCGTTGATAGAAAATCATCCTTCCCCAGGGAACTTTTTATTTCCGTTAGCAATAGATCCTTCTGTTAATCAATTGGTGAAATTATTAGACGATAAACAAATCAATTATACAAAAGCAGAAGTCTTTGAGATTTCATTTGCGGATGTAAGTAAGATTATTGATATTTATTCTTATGATATGGTTGTGTTTTTCAGTCCTTTCGGGATACAATCATTAGAGTATAGTTATCCTGATTTTAAACAGGGAACAATGGTTATTGGGGCATTAGGGTCTCGTGTTATTGCTGCGGCACAAAATGCAGGATTAAATGTGCAGGTGATGGCTCCAACCCCCGAACATCCGTCTATCTTTTCCGCAATTGACACCTATTTACAGAAAACCAATGGGGCTAAACGATAATTTTTTTCGATGAACAATTATTCTTTCTCCAAGCAGGAACGTATTTATTATAGAAATGATTTTCAAAAACTGTTTTCTAAAGGAGAATATTTTTATCTTTATCCTTTCAAATGTATCTATTTATGGAAGGAAGCGACTGCTTTTTCGGGGAAAATTGCCATCTCTGTAAGTAAAAGAAAATTTAAGAAGGCAGTGGATAGAAATAAAATTAAACGGTTAATACGGGAAAGCTATCGTTTGAAAAAACATATCCTCTATCAAGAATACGCAAATAGTAAACAAAGCATAGACATCTTTATTATTTATACAGGAACAAAAATTTATTCGTTCCGTATGATTGAAGAACATTTTATTGAATTGATAAACAAAATAATAAAAAAGAGCAGTTGAAAGAAATATTATCGTTTTGTAAAAAAATAACAGAAAAAGACCGATTAATCAATTATTTCTGCTATATTTGCAAACTTGAATTAAGTGATAAATATTTTTGTAAGAGATTAATTAATAGACAAAAAAGA
>JAIROC010000571.1 GCA_031257735.1 Bacteroidales bacterium
ACCAGCGCTAGTGCGCAAATTAAATTCTTTTTCATAATATTTTTCTTTTATTTATTAGATTATACATTTTCAGATACAAAACTTACAAAATTACTATTTTTTTCTTATTTTTTGTCGCCTTTAAATATTTTGCGACACGATAGAGGAAAAAATCTTTATCTTTCGGTCCGTAGTTGTTAGATGCAAAACGTTGGATACGGTATTTGTATGGCTTCTATGTACCAGATATGCAGGTTTTGACTGATTTGTTCGATTGATTTTATGCGATTTCCATAATCGTATCAAAATTTGAATTTTTGACCGTAACAATCGAACTTCCCTATCGCATGTTCTATCGCTTCGGCTCGTGTACTCTCTAACAATAAGGCTATTTTGCCTGTTCAGAACACTATTTGTCAAATTGTTTTTCCGAAAAATAATCGCTCAAAAGATGTTTATGCCAATAATAAAATGTCTTCACATTTAAGCAAAACATTCGCGCTACTAACGTAAGATTGACAGGATATTCTTCACCTTTTTGAGAGATACATCATACTCATTGGAGTAGTGTCTGTCTGTCCCTGCTCGCTTGTATCGTCGTAGGTACAAGCGTAAATAGACCGGTTTACATACAAAACTGTGGCTTAACGTTTCTACTGGATTTTTATCTAATTTTTGCACCTTTGTTGTACCTCGAAAGGGTGGGGTATAACAAATAAGGTTAAAGTCCTTTTCTGCGGATATTAAATTATACTTATTTTACATTTATGTTCACTTATTTGTACTTAATACCTATGATTTTCTAATACTTCTTTCAAACACTTTGCTAAATTTCAACAGATTTCCGGCAAAATTATGATTTAATAGTCATTCGTATCTTTCTGATTAGTAATTTTGTCGAACCAAAAATAATTTGTCATTTTGATAAACTCCTTTTTATCGGTTATTTTTTGTTCTATTTTCCGTTTTGTTTTTTGATTGATTTTACCTGTCAGAATCAGTTCTGTACCGGCTTTTTTCATATTTTCCAATATCTCTGTCTGTTGTTTGAAGGAAAACGGATTGTTGAACAAAAACATCGCTCCCGACCTGTAAATTGTTTCTATCAACGGAATATGAAAATTATGTGCAATTGCCCGAAAATGTGCTTCCAAGGCTTTGAACTGTGTTTTATCCTGAAATCCGCAAATGGAAAATACGACCATTGTCTGGTTTTTCCTGTCAACTCGGCGGGGGTGTCTCATCTTTTTTGTATCACTGCAAATATACGGATAAACCCTGCGGACCGAACGGTCGAAATAATTTTTCAGTATGGACGGCATTCCGTCCACATACAAAGGGAGTGCATAAACAATCATATCCGCATGATTGACCTTTTCAAAAAGTTCGTAAAAATCATCTTTTCCGTCAAATATGCAACCGTTTTCTTTTATCCAGCAATGCCAGCAACCAGTACATGTTTTTATCCGCAATTTTGAGAGGTATATTTCTTCCACGTTTGCCCCTGCTTCGTGTATGCCTTCTGCGAAACGTGAGACAAACTGTTTAGTATATCCGTTACTCGAACGTGGAGAAGCATTTATAATGATTACGGATTGAGGGGGTTTCCGGTTTTTTACGGCATTTTTTTCAAAATCGGTGTGAGTATCGTTTTTATCCTTGATGTCGATATTGAAACCTAACTTTGGAAGCGTCTTGAAAAATGAAATTTGTCCCTCGAATTTCAATTTTCGAGTAATCATACCCCAAACCGGATTCAATTTTCCCGACGACAAATCAAGCCAGTGATAAAAATCACACCGTAACGTTACAGTTGGACTGTCTGCCGTTCCGACGCAAAGTTCCAGATGATTCTCGTCCGCTTTTACATAACATATCCATTCCTGATTTTTATGAGAAAAGTAAAATTGAATGATTCCCGCTTTTTTTTCTTTGTGTGTCGAATATTGTGCATTAAGAATTTCCACCATTGATTGCATAATTTCATAAGGCGATTTTAATTCTTTCGACGACATTGTTTTTCTATTTTAGGGTTACACGAATGGTCAAATCGTTATTAAAATTGAAAAGGCTTTCTTTGTAATCCGGTTTGTTGGCTTTGTTGCTGAATCCGTATTTTTCTTTCGGAATACCAAAAATATTTTCATCCAACTTTCCGTTTTTATTTATATCCTGATATACGGAAACAGCATATTTCCCTTCAGGCAAATCGGCGAATGTAACAACCATAACAGTATCGGTGATTTTTATTCTCTCGCCTTTATAATAAACGTTGGGGAAATTGGCCGCACTGTTGAATACACCAATCATCAGATTTCCGGAAACCGGTTTAATGTTATTCACTCTAACCGTCAATGTTTGAGCGCACAACGGACTAATGCCCGCAAAATAGAGCAATAGCAGTGACAATGTAATTCTCTTATTCATAATTTTTTATTACGATTTTTTCAAGTGCAAAAGTACAAAAAAAATCAGATGCTCTAAAATAAAAAACCAACCACACACAAACTAAAAAAAAATCACTACCTTTGCACCTCAAAATGAAACAGACATTAGCTTTTATCTTCGGTTTCTTCATTTTCACGCTGTCAGTAAGCGATGTACTTATTGAAACGTTGGCGCATGACGATT
>JAIROC010000028.1 GCA_031257735.1 Bacteroidales bacterium
AAGATTTTAAGAATTTTGGAACTTCAGATATTGACGGCGTCGGCAATATTAAATCTGCTGTTGATATTATTCGCGAGGAATTACTCAAAAAAAATGTGGATTTGTTTGCTCAATATTTCTACCACAATGTGAAACTTTTTCGAGTAATGGTTCCGCTTGGTACCGACTTGAATCATTATTTTGAAATAATGAACAGCCGTGGCGAACAGTTGGAAAAACATGAAATTGTGAAAGCCCTTTTAATCGGACAAATTCAAGGGACAACGGAAGTTCAAAATAAATTTGCTGCTGTTTGGGACGCCTGTTCCGATATGAATGATTATATTTATTCGCATTTCAAATCGCTTTCCGATAGCCAAATAGACAAAATTACATTTGATGATATTCTATTATTTAGCGACAACGACGAAGATGAAGATATATCTTTGAGTGATATTTTGGCAAATCATGTAATCCCAAGTGATTTTCCGGGAAAAGAAATCCGCATAAAAGAAAAATACAGGTCAATTATTGATTTCCCCAATTTCCTGTTGCAGGTTTTGAAAATTCGACACAATGAGGTGCCTCTTGATGATAAAAGTCTTGTAAAACATTTTACGCCATATCTGAATGAGCCAATTGAGTTTATTACAGATTTGCTGAAATACAGATGGCTGTTTGACAAATACATTATTAAGCAGGATTTGACTGATACAAACGACAAAACACAAAGTTGGGGAATCAGGAAATTAAGCGTAAACGATAATTCTAATGGAACGGTTAAAACTTTCGATGATGATGAGGAACTTGTAAAATTGCAAGTGATATTGTATTATTCCGACTCAACAAATACTTACAATAATTGGTTGTTTGAGTTTCTGAAGTTTGTCAACAGTAATCAGGAAAATTACACGAATTACACTTCAAAAATTTTTGAAATTGCCGGAAACAAATTTGATTCGAGTACTTTATCTTATCCTGATATAAGTATTTTCAATCTTTACTTTATTGATTTCCTTTTTTGGAAACTATATATTACAGAAGTTCAAAACAAAGAATATATTAACCTGCAAGAACCGTTGTTGAGTTTAAAACAAAAGATATTCAATAAAAAAAACTTATTTAATACATTTAGATTCAAACATGTCAGTTCGAAAGAACATTTGTTTCCACAATCAAAAGCAAACGACTTTGGTATTGAGCCGGAGTATTTGAACAGTGTGGGAAATCTCTGTTTAATTTCTTCTTCTCAAAATTCGCAAGGCAATAAAGATATGCCTGTTGCCAAAAAGAAATTATTTGAGACTGATAATTCAAGTCTGAAACGCTTGATAATGTTCGAAAGTTTTGAAAACGACAAGTGGGAAGCGGAACAAATACAAAAGCACAAAGAGGAAATCATATCACTTTTGCAGCAAGAAGAATTAATTGCTCTGTCGGAATAGTTGCTCATTTCTTCCACGATTTTTAGCGCGTTATGCAGAGGTGAAGAAAATAAAGTAGGAACATTGGTGAAGAATGAGCGTTTGTACTACTTGTTGATAATGCAAAACTTATCAAACATTTCAATACAACATTAAAGAAAGATGTGTTGTGGATTTTATTTTTAATGCTGTATTAACCTATGGATAAAATATCAACTAACTTATGAAACTTCTCCTCCTCTCCTACCCACAACCAACACTGTTCGCTGCAAAATCTGTCGTCTGCCGATGTTATCCTTCATTCCAGAGATGTGTCATTTGCGGGCAGTGACGGAAAAGTGGATGGTTTATCAATGCCTGTAATTTTAAATGAAAATTATACCATGAAAAAACGATCCTGTTAAGATTGAGATTTAATGTTTTTCAGAGCATGACATATTTTGGCGTTATCAGATTGTACTTTTGCATCAAATTTTAAGAGGTATCAATATGAGAACAGACATACAAAATTTTGTTGTTAAAAAAACGCTAGACCTGCACACAAAAGGATATTATGGCATAGGTATATTCAATAGCAGATTTATTGAAAATTTGGGAACGCTCTGGAGAACGGCGGATTTGTTTCATGCAAGTTTTATATTTACAATAGGAAACAGATATAAAAAACATGCAAGCGATACCTCTTTGGCTTTCCGAAATATTCCCTTGTACAACTATGCTACATTTGACAGTTTTTATCAACATATACCATACGATTGTTCGTTGGTTGGTATAGAAATAGACGAAAACAGCGAAGATATTCAAACATTCAACCACCCTAAGAGATGTATTTATCTACTCGGGGCAGAAGACATCGGACTGCCAAAAGAGATGCTGGAAAAATGTCACAAGTTAGTTCGCTTACCTGGACGATTTAGCTTAAATGTAGCAGTTGCAGGATCACTGGTGATGTACGACAGGGTTATGAAGTGGAATTGCATGCAAAGTTGAATTTGGAAAATTCGGAGTTGTTTGAAGTATCCGAACAGATAGAAATATATAGCAATTCCATTGACGAAGAAAGACAGAGCATTAACGTTTTAGGTGCAAGTGAATTGTTGTCCGAATCTTCAAAGTTCGATCAAATGCGCAACAAGGTATACTCTGCCCTCAAAGTCTGTCTGAAAGTTGATAACAACAACATAGATAAATTACTGAGCGAAGCAACCGAAAGATTGTTGTTTTTGTATGAAAAAAAGAATAATGTCGCATTTTGGCGTAGTCGTGCCGTATCTTTGCAAGACTAAACACTATTAAATAATTTTTAAACATGAGAATATTAAAAAACACACAGAAACAGGAAAAAATTGACCAGACGGACATAATGTCTACTCCCCAAACGCTTTTAGAGCATGTAGAACGCATTATAGCGTTGGCAGAAAAGTCGGAGTTGAATGAGGCGTTTTACAAAAAGGCTAAAACAAGTATCAATTTCGTAGCTAAATTTATGAATTTATCCACAAATCAGGCAATTATTTTTTCCGTCTTTATGGAAAAAAGTGACGATAGTAATATAACCCTTAGTGAACTATCGAACTTTTTAGGCTGTCGGAATATAAAAACCATCAGCATGTTGAATGAAATGGATGAGCTGGAAAAACGCCGTCTGGTACGCTGTAGCTGGCATAAGGGCAAAAGAAATTATCGTGTGCCACATGATGTCGTTGATGCAGTGAAGCAGGGTGTATTCTACGAACCTGAGAGCAGCAAAAATCTGACTACAGAACAACTGTTTCAACATATCGAACGACTATTTGACGAAAGAAACAATAAAGAAATATCTTACCAGATTTTAGTTGAAGAGTTGAAATTACTCCTTAAAGATAATACTTCATTGGTATTTTGTCGCCAGATAAAAGAATGGGACAATATCTATAAAAACGATGACAATTTTTCACTCTTATTATTCTTCTGCCACCAGTTTATTAATTTGGACCATGATTGTATCTGGATCGGTGAAATTGAAAAACTGTATGAAGCTGAAAAACGGCATGAATTATCAAAATTTAGTTTCAGAAGAATGAAAAAGGAACTGCATAACGGCTCTAACGAATTAATTAAACAGCATATTCTGGAATATTACAACGACAATAGATTGGTAATAGATAACGAAATTTACAGAATAACTGAAAATGCCAAAGAACAACTCTTTGCTGAACTGGACATACAAATCAAACAATGTGAAAATAAAAAAGGTATTCTCCTGCATGACTCTATCACAGTCAAAGAGTTGTTTTACAATGAACATGAACGGATGCAAATTGCACAACTTTCTTCTCTTTTGCAAGAAGACAATTTCGTGAATGTACAAAAAAGACTTGAAGATAACGGCATGCGAAAGGGTTTTTCCTGCCTGTTTCATGGCGTTCCGGGAACAGGAAAAACGGAAACGGCGTATCAAATAGCTCACTCTACTGGTCGTGATATCATGATGGTGGACATTTCGGAAACAAAAAGTTGTTGGTTTGGTGAAAGCGAAAAGAAAATCAAGGCGATATTTGAACGTTACCGCACCCATGTGAAAATAAGTAACATCTCACCCATACTCCTCTTCAACGAGGCGGATGCTGTAATTGGGAAACGCAGAGATACGGAAAACAGTAATATTGCTCAAACAGAAAATGCCATCCAAAACATCATCCTGCAAGAAATGGAAACCTTTGATGGGATTATGATTGCCACTACCAACCTGATACAAAATTTAGATAAAGCCTTTGAACGCCGGTTTTTGTATAAAATAGAATTTGACAAACCAAGCGTGGAAACCAAGAAAATGATTTGGTTGTCCATGATTCCCTCCCTGTCAGAACAGGAAGCAGAAGAACTGGCTACTTCCTACGATTTCAGCGGCAGACAAATCGAAAATATTGTCAGAAAGCGTACTATAGACAGCATTTTGAATGGGACAGAACCGTCTATGAAAGCCATGCACAGTTACTGTCAGAACGAATTGCTGTATAAAAAAGAAAGAAAAATAGGGTTTAATTTATAAATATTCAAGAATACTTGCATCGCTGTAGTACAATAAAATACTAACAATGACTTTTCCCGTCATTAATTTTGGAAACTGCCAATAGTCATTATTCAAGCGTGTGAAGTATAGGTATGGCTTAACAAGGTTATTTCATCAAACGAAAAATATGTATTATCTTTTCTATAGGAATGGATATTAGATATCAATTATTTTATCTTTATAGAACAGGCGCTTATGAAAATAATTAAATCAGCCAACAAGAGACAGTTTTGTAATGAAGACTTGATTTTTATTTTTATTCTGCGCACATGAAAATCCAAAGATTTCATGTAATTTTGCATCTCTAATTTTTAATTGAATGAATTATGTCCAAACTGGAAACAACAAAGCGTTATATTCTGATTATAAAAAAATTGAGAAAATCGAAAGGGGCAACTTTTGCAGAAATTTCCGATTATCTGCAACGGGAGTCGGAATTTCAAGGTCTGAATTTTACTGTTTCTCTGCGTACTTTTCAGCGTGACCTTGCCGAAATCGGTTCTATTTATGGAATTTATATCAAGTATGATTTTTCGGAAAAATATTATTTTATTGAAGACGAATTTGAACTGGATTTCAGCGACCGTATGTACGAAGCATTTGATGTTTATCATGCTTTAAATGTAAGGGAACAGCAATCGCAATACATCCACTTTGAAAAACGGCGTTCGCAAGGTACGGAACATTTTTACGGCATTCTCCATGCCATCCGAAACCGTTTGCTTATTACTTTCTCCTATCAAAAATATTACAAAGACCATCCCGAAAACCGTATTGTCGAACCCTTGATGCTGAAGGAATTTAAATATCGCTGGTATTTGGTAGCTCGGGATACTTATGACGATCGTATAAAATTTTATGCATTAGATCGCCTAACGAATCTGGAAGAGCAAACAAAGCATTACGAAGAAAATGCCGACTTTGATATCAATGAACATCTGAAATATTGCTTCGGCATCATCATTCCCGATGATGAAACGCCATACGAGATTGTTCTTTCCTTTGAGCCATTTCAAGGTAAATATATCAAATCACTACCCTTGCATTCTTCGCAAAAAATCTTGATTGACAATGAAAAAGAATTACGGATAAGTTTGCTGCTTTACCTTACTCATGATTTCTTCATGGAAGTTTTGTCTATGGGTGATACAGTGAAAGTGATCAAACCGCAGAAGTTAGTGGATGAATTGAAAAAGATATATAAACGTGCTTTGAAAAATTATTAATAATGATGTCGCGTTGTAATTCTGTAGAAAAGAACACCAACAGTGAAAAATTTTGTAGCTATAGATTTTAAAACATCAGCGAATAGAAATGTGTTACTTGGTAAAAAAGCAATTACAATCTCATCGAACTGTATTCCGTAAGAATGTAACCAATATTATACTCATTCCTGCTTTTGTGAGGTTTTGTTAAGGTAGGAATAAAAAAGACGAACAAACAAAACTGTTTTCACTGTATGGCAGTATATAGTTTGTCCGTCTTGCTAACAACTAATAAAATAGAGCCAACCCAAAAGCGCTCAACAGTAACATGAAAAAGACAGCCACAATAAAAGCAATTAAAATCCACAACAAGTTTGCTTTGGCAAAATTTGATTTTGTGACAGATGTTTCTTTTCCGAATGCCCAAATGAATAACATAATAATATTCACTACAGGAATTACTAAAAACAAAATAGTTATTACCCATTCCTTTACCGAGATAGGTTTGTTTTCAGAATTATTTTCAGTTGTTATTTCGGTAATACGTTTATTAATATTTTCTTCCATGACAATTAGATTTATTGATTAAAAATTACACACGATTGTAGAACAAAATGCTACTTCTCTCTACATGAATATTTCAATTTTCGTGCCATTGACTAAAAATCGAAAATATTTTACATGCCTGTTGCTTTTATTTGCTTCTTAATAAGGAAGGAATACTGGTGTCTGTCCGGAAACTCACAAATACATTTCTCCCATGCCTAATTGCAAACAAGGAACACTATCGTAACATGAGTTATGAATTTTCATAGCGCTTATTGATTGAAAGATAATTTACCTAATATCAAATAAATAAAAACCAAATTAAAATTTAGTTGGTCAATCGTGTTGTTATATGGAAAATTTATATACCTTTGCAGCTGTCGTTTTTATTAAACAATACAAAATTCCAAATATAAAATAGCAATAAAATATGTGTGCAAAATCAAATATCCAGAACTACAATTTCAAAAATAAAAAAGTATTAGTACGTGTAGACTATAATGTTCCTTTAAATGATGAATTTCAAATTCAAGATACCAGACGAATAGATGCTTCCTTGCCAACCTTACGGAAAATACTTGACGATGGAGGCAGTATTATTTTACTGTCTCATCTGGGACGTCCGAAAAACAGAGAATATCAATTTTCGCTAAAACATTTGGTTCCATATCTAAAAAATGTTATGGAGAAAGTAAATGTATATTTTTCACCAGAATGTATAGGAGAGCAGGCTAGAAAATATGCCAAAGACTTCAAACAGGGAGAAATATTACTCTTGGAAAATGTGCGTTTTTATCCGGAAGAAGAAAAAGGAGATATTCATTTTGCAAAAGAATTAGCTTCATACGGAGATGCTTTTGTCCATGAAGCTTTTTCGACGGCTCATCGTAATCATGCCACTACAGCCGTATTGCCCAAACTTTTTACCAATGATAAAATGTTTGGATACTTGATGCAAAAAGAAATAGACAGTCTTTCCCGCATTATGCAAAATCCCAGACGTCCTGTAACAGCTGTTCTCGGAGGCTCTAAGGTGTCGGGTAAGATTAAAGTTATTAATAATTTGATGACAAAGGTTGATAATATACTTATTGGCGGTGGTATGAGTTTTAGTTTTTTAAAAGCCATTGACGGAAAAATAGGAATGTCTTTGTATGAAGAAGATATGTTGCCTATTGCGAAAGAAGTATTAGAAAAAGCAAAAGAATTAAACGTAAATATTTATCCTTCGTTTGACACCATCGCCGCCGATAAATTCAGCAATGACGCCCGTCGTGAAATATATAAATCCACAGAAATTCCCGATGATATGGCAGGAATGGACATAGGATTGGAAACATGTTCTTTATATCGGGATATTATCCTGAAATCGGCAACGATATTATGGAATGGTCCTATGGGCGTATTTGAAATGGACAATTTCAGTAATGGAACTTTTGCCATCGCTGATGCCATTGCCAAAGCAACCGAAAAGGGCGCTTTCTCCTTAATAGGAGGTGGTGATACGGTATCTGCTATTAATAAATTTCACTTGGGAGATAAATATAATTATGTTTCTACTGCAGGAGGCGCCATGCTTGAATATTGTGAAGGAAAAGAACTCCCGGGAATTAAGGCAATAGAAGAATAGAAGAAATGAAAAAACAATGAATAATGAAGCGCAAAGGAGCGAAAAAATCATCTTCTTTTTCAAAGTGATTTTCTCATTCAAATCAATTTTATTTACTATGTGATAACAAACAAAAATTTTATTATCTTTGCATCGAAATATTTCTAAGTCATTTTTCAAAATTTAAAATCAAAAAAGAATATGGAAAACATTATAACATTCAGACTTCAAGGGCTGTGGAACAGCGAATATCCATTAGTAGTTAATCGGATAATAGACATTACAAAGGCACATAATCCCTACGACTTGCATTTAGGACAAAGTTTTGAGCGATTAGCGGCATTTCGTCCGCAATTAGCTAAAATTGAAAGACAGGAACGTGCCGATAAAGATAGCGCTATTTTAAGCGAATTAGACCAACAGCGCGATACCCTGTTCAATATAATTTATATTGTGTCTAAAGCATTTCAACGAACGCCAATAGCTGAAATCAGCAATCATGCACATCATATTATAATCCCCATCAAAAAGCATGGAGAAGATATCACATCTGCTAACTATACCGCTGGAACTAAACGTCTTTACGATCTGATAGCAGACATTAATACACAGCCTGAAATACTGAAATCGCTTGATGCGTTGTCTCTGCTTCCGCTTTTTGTGCGAATGGGTGAAGTGAACGCGGAGTTCGATAGTTTGTTTATGCAAAGAAGCCAACGTCAGGCAGAAACAGAAAGTGTAGATGTTCGTACTATCCGCCTCGAATGCGACAAGGCTATTATACTGTTGTGGAATGCTATCGAATTTTGTTGCAACGAATACGGCAAAGAAAACTATCTTCCCTTGATTGCTGCTATCAATAATCTGAATACGTATTATAAACAACAACTTGCTGCCCGTGCTACTAGACAAAAAGCTAATCAGAACGTCTCCGATGAAAATCCAATCGACCCTATGAATGAATAGCTAAAAGGGATTCCAATTAATATCATCTGCTACCCGGTAGCAAACGCGAATCTAATTCCTTCCTTGCTACCCGGTAGCAAACGAGAATCTAATTCCTTACTTTCTACCGGGTAGAAAAAGTGAATCTGACAAAATTATCCTTAGCTACCGGTTAGCAAATAAGAAATTGGTCAGATTCAAGTTTGCTACCGGGTAGCAAATAAGAAATTGGTCAGATTCACGTTTGCTACCGGGTAGCAAATAAGAAATT
>JAIROC010000038.1 GCA_031257735.1 Bacteroidales bacterium
TGCTGTGGAAAATAAATTTTCTACCGATTGCCGAACTTTTTTATTACGTCCCATAAGTGTGTTTTTTTTTGTGCAAAGTTAGTGTTTTTTTTCATAGCACCTCAAAAAAAGATTTAACCATTGATTTGTCGAAATGTATGCCCCATAAAGACTTCGGCAGAGGTTTTTATGTAACAAAATTCCGTGAACACGCCGAAAATTGGGCAAAAATTATAGGCGAGAAAAACGACACTCAGGGATTCGTAACTGAGTTTGATTATACTGAAACGGCTTTCGCCAAAAGTATTTGTAAAATAAAGCATTTTGACAGCTATGATGAAGAATGGCTTGATTTCGTTGTAATGAACAGAAACAGGGAAATAGCGGAATCTGCTCACGATTATGATATCGTAGAAGGTTCTGTGGCAAACGATAAAGTGCAGGTAACATTACGATTGTACCTGAAAGGAAGAGTCGGTAAAGAAAAAATTCTTGATATGTTGAGCCACCACGAGGAAATACACCAAATCTGTTTTTGTACGGTAAAATCATTACAACTTCTTGACATTATAGACAATGAAGATGATATCTCCATTGAGATATCTGATGCTGGCGAGAAAATAGTCGAAAAACTGATTCTTGACTTCGACTTTGAAGAAGAACAAGCGACAGACATTTTTTATACGTCTGCAACTTTTACACGCCTTGCCAATAAAAACACGGAACTGTATAAACAGCCGTGGCAGGAAATTTACGAGATGTTGAAAACAGAATTGGAAAACAGATAGAAATAAATATTTATTATATATGAAAAGAATTGGTATAATCATTTGCTTGATTTTTATTATTAATATTATTAGGTCACAAGAAATTAATTATATTCCTTATTATCAATTAGTCAATAAAGCAGAAATAGCTCGATGCCAACAAAATTATGATTCGGCTTTAGTTTACTATTGGCAAGCATTTCAAATAGTGGATTACATTTTAATAAATGATTTGAGAAATTTTTCTCAGTGTGCTCTTATCGAAAAAAAAGATAGTTTAATTTATTTTGTCATGGAACAATGTATAAAACAAATTGTTCCATTAAGTGGTATATTTGGGATAGATACTATATTTGACAAATATAAATATACCGATAAATGGAAATGGTGTATGGAGCAAGAACAAGCAAATGCAGAAAAATATAGGAAAAAATATGAATGCCCATATACGGAAATTATGGATTCATTAATAATTAATGACCAAAAAGTGAGAACTAAAGGATATTGGTTTTCTCGAATTTTCCCAAAATCAAAAATAGCAAAAAAACGACGACAAGAATGGCTATCTGTAGATAGTTTTAGTCGTACAGTAATAGATGAACTTGTTGCAAAATATGATTACCCAAATGAAAGAAATGGTTGTAACAATAATTCCTGTCTACAAATGAATATGGTTGTAATATATCATTATGATGATACGAATTTTCTTCGTAATGTGGAATATAAAGCGCTAATAGAGGGTAAACTATCACCACATTGTTATGCTCGAAAAGCACGGAGAGTGGCAGTTGTTTTTAATATGCCTGTTCCGCATTATACTTATTTCAAAACAATGACTCCAGATGAAATAGCACAAGTAGATAAATACAGATATGAAATAGGTTTACCATCTGTAGAAGAAGAAAAAATAATTAATCAATGCTATTATGAAAAATATTTGAAAGACAAAAAAGAAAAGAAAAAAAAGAAAAAGCATTAAGTAGAGATATGATTATAGTATTTTCAAGAGAAGGTGATCAATCTATATCTGCGGTTGTGGACTGGTTAATGTATGCGGAACAAATTATAACACGGATAATTGTAAAAGACAAATTAAATGATATTAAAATATTTACAGATGAGACAAGTAATTTTAATTGCATTGTAAGGTTTGGAAAAAAACAAATTGATTTTAAAGAAACAAGTTAAAAAAAAATCCCTGTAAATTATATGAAATATATTTCTAATAGAAAGATATACAAATAGATAGACATTTTATATAAAGAAAATCTCTAATTATATTGCAAATATTAATTTTTTGTTGTACCTTTGCCGCGATTTTTGTAGGAGCTTTAATCGGACTTCGGCTCTGTATAACAATCAAATGTACGTAAAATAAATTTTTAGAAGTCCCCTAATATTAACGAAATGAACACAGCGCTTACTTTTAATTTATCTATACTTGCGTCTACAGCAAGCAAAATGAATGATAATGCATTCGACGATAGCGAAAAAGCATTTGAAAATAAACAGTACCAACAATCTGTTTATGCATTGTTGGATTATATTGACGGCTCTTTTCGTACAAAATACGGCAATGCCGATGGTACGGAATTTAGCATCCCACATGGTTCTATTGTACTGCATCTGAAAATAGAGGAAGAAGAACTGAAAATTACTGCTCCTTTTCTTTCATTGCCAGTAAAAAATAGAGTGCCACTGTTACGACAGGTCGCTGGATTGAACTTTAACAACATGGATTTAGCAACTATCATATTAAAAGATAATCAACTGTCTTTTGAATACAGTTGTCCGCTTTCGTTAGCTAATCCCTACAAAATATACTATGTTCTGCGGGAAATATGCAGCACAGGAGACAAGTATGATGACGAATTTATGACAAAATTCGGCGCACAACGTATCTATGAACCTAAAATAACACCATACGATGCCCAAACAATTGATACAATTTACGACGTAATTCAATTGAGTTGCAAGGAAGGATTAGATGCGTTAAAGGATTTTGAAAATACCCGCAAGTACGGGTTCGCATGGAACGTTATTGACACTACTTTGATGAAAATATTGTACTCTGCCCATCCGCAGGGACAGTTATTGAATGATTTAAATAAAGCTGTCTGGACAATGGATCGCGAAGATATTCCCTTACCGGAAATCATCGCACAAGGCAAACAGATGCTGGAACGTTTGCAATCAATGACGAAAGAAGCATTTGCCGAAGATTTATATTATGTGGAAACATTTGTCCCTGATAAATATCGTTCCAGATTAAAAAATATACAGGAAGTTTTTGAAAATTCTTTTGAAAACGTAAGTAAGGCAATAGACAACAATGATTTTCTGTATTGTTATTTAGTGATTGTTTTTCAGTTCTACAAAATGTACTTTTACAACCTTGTACAGGATGATATAAATGTATTGGTTGTGGATGCCTTGCAACGCAGTTCGGCAAAACCAATAGAAGAAGCAGCAAAAATACTATACGAAGCCATGCAGAATATTATGGTCGGAAATCTTACGCCACCAGCAGCAGATCCGTCGGCAATGATGACAGACTATATGAATGCCCTGCAAGAAAATATGCAAAATATGCAAAACCTTAATATGGAAGAGCTGGCAAAAAATATGCAAAACATTGTGTCTTCGATGTTAGGTCAAAATAAAGAAGAAAAATAATTTATTACATTAAACCTTTGATTAATTATGGAACAAAAGAATATTTATCAAACCGTTTTTAAAATCAATCATGCCGGAGGTTCTGGAAGTTGTTTCTATTTGAAAACTCACGACATTTTTGTAACCAATTATCACGTAGTAGAAGGGTTCAAAACAGTAGCCATTAAAGACAATGAGCAAAATTCGTTCATAGGACATGTTTTCCTTGTCAGTCCCGTACACGACATTGCATTGTTAAAAGTCGAAAATAACTTTTCCAACCTCCCCGAGATATCTCTTTCAGATATTACATCGGTAGGTATCGGACAAAAAGTCAATGTAGCCGGCTATCCTTTTGGTATGCCTTTTACAGTAACCGAAGGTACGGTTTCGTCTCCAAAACAATTGATAAACAACAGCTATTATATTCAAACCGATGCGGCAGTAAATCCCGGCAACAGCGGCGGTCCCATGTTCAACGATAAAAACGAATTGGTGGCAATTACTGTAAGCAAGTTCAACAATGCTGACAATACAGGATTTGGGATTCCTGTGTCTGTTCTAAAAACAATTTTGGAAACAATAGCGAATGTTGATCGCTCTGTGTTTAATGTACAGTGCCATAGTTGCGATATTGTCATCACAGAAGAAGAAGAATATTGTTCTTCATGCGGAGAAAAACTTCCCGAAAATATTTTTCAGGAACGGGGACTTACAGAGTTGGCTGCTTTTTGTGAAGAAGCTATCAGCGATATGGAAATTAATCCTGTATTGGCAAGGGTCGGTTACGAAAGTTGGTGTTTCCACAAAGGCAGTTCGGAGATACGAATATTCGTTTATGATCGTGCGTATCTTTTCTGCACTTCGCCCATCAATATTCTACCGAAAAAAGATTTGGAACCTGTACTTACCTACTTAGTTGGAACACATGTAAAACCTTTTCAGTTGGGATTGGATGGCAATCAGATTTATATTTCCTATCGGGTGCATATCTCCGACATTTTTTCCGATTACAAGGATGAAGTGAAGAAAAATATTACACAATTGGCTTTCGTTGCCGACGAACAGGATAATTATTTAGTAACACAGTTCGGATGCGAATTTTCTGAATACGCTAAAAAAGACGCTATATAAATTTTTTCCCCTGTTCGGACAAGGTTCTACCTCGTTCGGATTATCCTTACAAGTTCTACCTGTACAGTAAAAAGAATATAAAAAAATAACAAATATCAGAACAATTGAAAATGGGAAATTAGCTACGCTGCTCTTACGGGTGAAAATGAAAGAACAAGTAGACAAGTGAACATGACAATAGGGGTTGAAATGGAAAACGTATTAAAAATAAATGCAGGCATAGCCTGCTCGGATAGAGCAAACAAGGTAGAACCTCGTCCAAACGAGGAAATGAAATTATGTGTTTTCGGACAGACACTACATAAAATCCTTTTTATTCAGATTGTCTAATATCTATGCCTGAACACAGGGCTTTGCTGGTGTCCCTGTTTTACCAAATCAACCTTTGTGCGCCTTTATCGCCTTTGGGTAAAAAACATTAAATACGATTTCAACTTACAATAACGTCATTCCTCTTTTTTCCCAACTCAGGAAGGTAGTGTCTCACAATAACAGTGTTGATGGTTGCTTTCGCGCTTTCGAGGCTTTCGTGCTTTAAATAAAATCTGTCATTTTGTCAGCATATATTATTACTATGACAGGAGAGATAATATGATTTATCAAATTATTAATCAGCGCTGTATAAAAATACGATAAATGAAGAATATTTATGGCACAAAGATTGAGAATAGAACAGCAAAGATAATATAGTAATAACAAA
>JAIROC010000078.1 GCA_031257735.1 Bacteroidales bacterium
ATAGGATTAATACCTGTTATTATAGAAGGTATAAAAGAACAACAAAGTATTATTAATGACTTGCAACAAGAAGTAGAAACGTTAAGAAACGCATTAATAGCTTGTTGTAGTAGCAATAAGGGGAATCAAAAAAGTATGCAAGAATTTAATCTTACAGACCCAACAGATGCAAATAATGCAGACGAAATGAAACTATATCAAAATGCTCCCAATCCTTTTAATGAAACTACAATTATCAGTTGTTATATACCCGAAGTCATACAAAAAGCAGAATTATGCGTATATGATATGTCTGGTTCCTTAATAAAATGTCTTCTTGTATCAGAACGTGGGATGACTACTATACAAATACGAGCAGGACAATTAGCTGCTGGCGTATATACTTATTTATTAATAGGAGATGGTAAAACCAGCGACGCCAAGCAAATGATTTTGACAAAATAGGAGGTATGTGATGAAACTAAAAGTCTTTTTTGTTTGTCTTGTTTTTTGTTTAGTTTGGAAGGCAAATGCACAATATAATAGAAGTTTAATGGATACGAATAAAATATGGCAAAGTCTTGAATACTGTCAATGGGGTGTTGACCCATATATTAACAGTTATTTTATAAAAATAGGTGTTGATACGGTATTAAATTCACATGTATACAAAAAAATATATTATTCCAAAAGTGAAAATTTTGATACTGTTAATACCGTTGGTTTCATTCGAGAGGATAATAGAAAAGTTTATTTTCTCGCAAATTCATCTTTAGAAGAAGGTTTGTTGTATGATTTTGGTATTTCTGTAGGAGAACAAGTTGCCATACAAAACTATTATTTGAATAATTCTACTAAAAATCTATTACTAAAAGAAATCGTAAATATTGATATTGCAGGAAAACAAGTCTCAAAATATATATTCCAAGGCACAGAAGAGTATTGGTTGGAAGGAATAGGAAGTATATTTGGTATATTGAATTCTGGATTTGGAGATACTACTGATTGTTATTATGATTTAATTTGTTTTAAAGAAAACCTATTGACATATATAAATCCAAAATATAGCAACTGTGATTTAACAACGTCCCATGTTCGGAGATTAGATAATGAAAAATATAATATTTGTCTAAAGATCGTCCATAACAGAGTTATTATATTGTCGTCAGCGCAAACAATATCAAAAGTTAAAATTTTTGATATATCAGGAAAAATGATTTACAACCAATTACATGGTGATACAATTGATATAAGTCCTTTTTCGAAGGGTTTGTATCTGATTAGAGTTTATGATATAAACAACCATGTTTCAGTATTTAAAATTGTGAAAAAATAAAATAATATGAAAACAAAAAATTTATTTTTACTTTATATATTGTTCTGGATAGGTTCTTTTTCGTTATCAGCACAATCCCTTGTTTCAGTAAATCAAACAATAAACAAAGACACAATAATTGCTATTATTCAAAGTAGCATGAGTTCCAAAACTGTAGTTGCTTCAGGACAAGCGGATTTTTTTCTAAATCAGGGTATATCAGAATCTTGCTTTCGGATGATTCAGGATATGATTTATTAATTTATGAAGCATCTCCTTTGGTTTCCATTAAAAGAATTGATAATTTCACTACTATGGCAATGGAAAGTATGAATATTCCGGACTATCTTATGCCAACCAAAATTAGGGTAGAAATCAAAAATGCGCAATTAAAAAATCTGTCGGTAAATATTTCCGAGAAAAACCTTTCTAAAATAAAACAACAAATCATAACAGACAGAATAACTTTGATAAACAGTAATCTTCGCGCTCAAAATGCACTATGGGTGGCAGGAGAAACATCTATTTCTCAGATGAGTTATGAAGAGAAGAAGAGATTGTTTGGCGGAATAGTTCCCGATTTACAAGGATTTGAATATTATATAGGAGGGATTTTTGAACTGGATAATGATAATACAATATCTGTTCCTGAAAAGACAACTAAATCGCTTTCTGTCTCTTCTTTTGATTGGAGAAACAGACATGGAGCAAATAATCCTTCTTCTCCTTATTACAATAATGGAGGACATGGTTGGATAACTTCTGTAAAAGATCAAGGAAATATAGGGGCTTGTTGGATGTTTGCGGGCTGTGGAGTTACAGAATCTCTATTAAATCTTTATTTTAATCAACATATAAATATAGATTTATCGGAACAAGATGCAGTTTCATGTTGTCCTTCCTGTTGGGGGTCTCCATTCGCTGCTTTAAATTATATAAAAACATCAGGAGTTGTTCAAGAAAGTTGCTTTCCATATACAGCAAGTAGAAATACGCCGTGTTCAAATAAACAATGTGGCACAAATTTGACTAAAATTGCAGGTATTATCGGATATGATAGAAACAGCGAAGATGAACTAAAGAGAATGATAATTAATAATGGTCCATTAAGTGGGACAATCTGTCCCGCAGTATGTCACGCTATGACTTTAATTGGTTTTGGAGTTGTAAAACAAGGAGATTGTATAGGATTAGATACATGGGATTGCACTACAATTCCAATCGGACATTCGTCAATAGGAAATACTTATTGGATTTTTAAAAATCAATGGGGAACTAATTGGGGCGAAAATGGATTTGTTAAAATTCGGATAGCTCATGATCAAATTACAGTATATGCTGCAGAGACACCGATTATTAATTCAAATTATTCAATAAAATGTGAAGACCGCGATGGCGATGGTTACTATTTCTGGGGGATCGGACCAAAACCACCACACTGCCCTGCATGTTCTTTTGATGTACCAGACGGAGATGATTCTAATCCAAATTTAGGACCAATGGACGAATATGGTAATTTTTTACCGATGACAGTATTACCACTGGAAAACACAAATCCAACGCTTCTTATTAGCACATCTCAAACTTGGAATACAAATAGTTCCATGTCTGCAAATATCACCATCCCATCAGGAGTAACATTAACAATAACAGCCAATGTATCATTATCATGCAACATAATAACAATTCAGAATGGCGGAAAGCTAATTTTATCAGGCGGTACTATTGATAATGCTTATATTGTTGCAAAAAATAACAGTGAATTTACAGTACAGAACAATGGAAAAGTATTATTAGGAGGATCTAATCAGCTTGATATACAATTAGGAGCAATATTTAATTTAACCTATGGTGAAGTTTCATTGAAATAAAAAAGAGAAGAGCGTTGCGACATATCAATTTTATAAAAACAGGGATGTATGCCTATAGGTTTTTTCGTTATGTGTTTTTTATTCACAGAACATTTAGTATCTTTGCATGCAGATAACAAAAAAAATTAATAATATAAAAATAAGTATCATGAAAAAAATAATTTTGTTGGTTGCTTCTGTGGCAAAAGTATTTAGTACGAATGCACAGGTAAAAGTTTTAAGTAAGCAGATTTATTATGCGTATATGATATGTAAAAAATGTCTTCTTGTATCGGAACGCGGAATGACAACCATACAAATACAAGCAGGACAATTAGCTGCAGGCGTGTATACTTATTTATTAATAGGAGATGGTAACCTAACAAATGATTTTGACAAAATAGGAGGAGGTAATTATGAAAATTAGAATTTCAATATTTGTGTTTTTTCTTACACTTTCACAGTTGTCATTTGGACAAATAGCTGAAGGTGGAAAAAAAACACAATGGGATTATCCCGTAAAACCCGGAAGCGAAGAATGGAAAAAATTCAAAAGCAATAAAGAAATGGTAGATGCGTGTCAAATACCTGGATATATTTTGCAGAATATTTCCACAAGTGATTTAATGACATTATGTTTACAATATCCGCTCTTATATAATGTATTTGCGTTTGCTAATAAAAACGATGGATTGAAAAAACTGTTTGCTGATTTTAATGGTATTAGAGAATTTTCTAAAAGAGAAGGAGCAATAGACAAGTTGAGAGAAGCATATCTTGCAGAACTTAGTATTTTTCCATGTAAATTAGATACATGTTCTATATTAGAAGAAATAGGGTATTCAATCCTGCATATTTCTATGTTGGAAATGCTTATAAGTTATTCTGACTTTTATACAAATTCAACAACGAAAGATAAAAAGAAAGAAGTATTGGAAAGTCTTTTATATGGATACTTAGAAAAAATAAAATACCCGAACTATTTTCGAAGAATTGGTTTAACCTCAAATTTATATGCAAGAGTACATATTATTCTCAAAATAGATGCGTCATTATCCGACAAATTTGAAGAAAAAAATAAATCTGTTTTATCTTCGGGTATGGCGCGTGCCGATTTAATAGATACGATTGATAGATTATCTTATGAATTAATAAAGTAACGAATATGAAAACAAATATCTTTAAGTCAGCAATATGTTTATTGATTTTTACTATAAGTTTTACCTCCTGTAAAAAACAAGAAAAACCATTTTTAACGGTTGATGAGACTCCCATAGAGGTAATAGTTACTGGCGGTGAGTATTTCATCACAGTTAAAAGCAATGGAGAATGGACAGCAATGATGGAAGATGCGCAAAACAAGGATTGGTGCATCTTGGGTAACAATAGTGGAACGGGGGAAGGTAGGGTTATTGTAAATATTGCTGAAAATACAGACACTTTGATGCGTAGCGCTGTGGTAAAAATCACATACGGTGAATTGGTTAAATCTGTACTCATCAATCAAGCAGGGAAAACTCCATTTTTAACAGTTGATAAGGCTTCTATAGAGGTTGTAGTTTCTGGTGGTGAGTATTCCTTCACAGTTAAAAGCAGTGGAGAATGGACAGCCATGGTGGAAGATATGCAAAACAAGGATTGGTGTACATTGGACAACAATAGTGGAAATGGAGAAGGTATAGTTATTGTGAATATTACCGGAAACACAGACATTTTGATGCGTAGCGCTGTGGTAAAAATCACATCCAGTGAATTAGTTAAATCTGTAGTCATCAATCAGGCAGGTTTGGGAAGTCCATTTTTAACAGTTGATGAAAGGTTTATAATGATGAAATTTGGTAGAGATGAGCAATTTATTACAGTTAAAAGCAATAGAGCGTGGACAGCCATGGTAGAAAATGCGCAAAACAGGAGTTGGTGTACATTGAGCAATGGCAGCGGTAAAGGTAATGGTAAAATTACTGTAAGAGTTGCCCAAAACACAGAATCTTTGATGC
>JAIROC010000462.1 GCA_031257735.1 Bacteroidales bacterium
CAAAAATAAGCATTTTACGTAACATTTGCAAATCTATTCCTCATTTTTTTCATCCAACACTTAGCTATTTATCAACATGATACTATGATGATTATACGTTTTCGGACAGACACTAATTATTGGACAAAATGAAAATCACCATGTTGGTATCCAATTCCTTAAAATATCAATAACAGTTGGGGCGTTCCAACTTGAAAACTACAGAAAACTACTTGGCATCGTTTGAGAAAGAAGAACAGATTAAAAATGCGGCGTTTCTAACAAATTTCGGGGATTGAGCAAGGTACAAATAGGCTATTTATTTTTAATTCACTCTCAATAATACATATTTTTGTGTATCTTTGCGTGAAATATAAAATGAGAGATGAAAAAATATTTGGAAGAACTCCATCTGTTAAGGATATTCCATAAAAAGGATGTTTTATCGCTTATCAAAGATGATAATGCAACTAAAGAACTTTTACGAAGGTATAAGAAAATGGGATTGATTTCGCAAATTCGTCGCGACTTGTATAGTGTGAATGATTTAGCGAACAAGGCAACCATTGCGACAAAATTTGAGATAGCAAGCCAAATAACGCCATCCGCTTATCTATCCTATCATTCTGCATTGGAATATTACGGATTCGCTAATCAAGTTTTTTACGAATTGTATGTTTCCTCCGAAAAACGATTTAATAATTTTGAATATGAGGGAATTAGCTATACTTATTGCCAATCGGAAATTTCGCATGGAGTAGTTAATCCGCCAATGGATTCAATGGTAAAAGTAACTGATTTGGAACGAACAGTCGTTGATTGTATAGATTCTATCAATCGAAGCGGAGGATTGGAAGAATTGGCAGTGTGTTTTTCCTTAATCACATATATAAAAGAAGAACAACTTCTTACTTATTTGGAAACATACCGAAAACAATTTTTATTTCAGAAAGCAGGATTTATATTGTCTTATTTTCAAAAAGAGATGAAACTCAGCGACAATTTTTTCAAAGAATGTCAGCAAAGAATTGGTAAAAGCGTTCGTTATTTGACTGATGCAAATGAATCCAATACTTACCACAAAGAATGGAAACTTTATGCGCCGGAAAATATTTTATCCTATTTAGAACAAGGAGGAAACGAATATGTATAATTACACTAAAAAGGATTTAGACAAGGTTGCTGTCGAAACAGGCTTTATCCGAGATAATTTGGAAAAAGTCTTCAGGCTTTGTGAAGTACTGCAATATTTGAATGAAAACCGGCTATTTGCTGAACATTTAGCGCTAAAAGGCGGAACAGCAATCAATTTGACGGTTTTTGATATGCCAAGATTGTCCGTTGATATTGATTTAGATTTTACCAAAGAATGTAATCGGGAAGAAATGCTCGAAATACGGACAACTATCAATGACAATCTGCTGAATTTCATGTTTGCACAAGGCTACGCTTTAAGTCCCAATACTAAAAATCCTCATTCTCTTGATTCATGGGTATTTTACTATCAAAACTCTGTTGGTAACAGGGACAGTACTCGTATCGAAATAAACTATTCGATGCGGAATCATCTCTTTCCGGTTGAAAAAAGGAAAATCAATATTGAATTTTTAAATATTGATTATGAGGCAAATACATTATCAATACTTGAATTATTCGGTTCAAAAATAAAAGCCCTGATTGAACGAACTGCTGCAAGGGATTTATACGATGTTCAAAATATGCTGAAATACAATGCAATTCAAGCAGACAAACAGAATTTACTTCGTAAAATCATCATTTTCCACCTCGTAATTGGCGCAAAGAAGAAGGTAGAATTACCACTTGATTTAGGGAGTATCAATAACTTGAAATATAGTCAAATACGAGCAAATCTTATTCCTGTATTGAAGAAAAGTGAACATTTTGATTTTGAATCTGCCAAAACAACAGTTAAAGACTATCTTTACAAATTGATGACACTTGCAAATAATGAAGAATTGTTCATCGAAAAATTCAATAAAGGCATCTATCAACCGGATTTGTTATTTGACGATGAAGATATTATTGAACGGATTGAAGAGCATCCAATGGCTGTTTGGAGAACAAAAAGAGGTAACTACTCCCCCCCCTCTAATCTATAAAAAATGACCGCATGTGTTTTTTATTCATGTTAAACGTATACTTTTTCTGTTCGTTTTTGCAACATGCTGCATATTAATAGTAAGACCTCAAGGCATATCAAGCGGTACCATTACGGTTAATTATTTTCTGACCGGATATTATTATGATATAACTTAATTTGCTTTGATTCCATTTTTGCGTACCTTTGCAGACCAAAGTTTAGACTTTTAAAAACTTTGGTCCGCAAAATAAAAAGGTATGAAAAGTATAGAGCGAAAAGATTATATGAACACGCTTATCGGGTTGAGGGACAAAAACCTGATAAAAGTCCTTACAGGCGTGCGGCGTTGCGGAAAATCGACCGTAATGCAGATGTTCTGCGATTATTTAATTGCCGACGGCGTGCATGAAACTCAAATCATTTTCCTGAATTTTGAAGATTTTGAAAACCGCAAATGGCTGGAGGATTTTGAAGGGCTGTATTATCACATTACCGGCCGGCTGGATTTGTCAAAGCCCTGTTATGTTTTTCTTGACGAAGTGCAACAGGTGAAAGAGTTCGAACGGCTTGTAGACGGACTTTACGTAAAACCGAACATCGACGTATATATTACAGGCTCAAACGCTTACCTGCTTTCGAGCGAACTCGGCACTCTGCTCACAGGCCGCTATATCTCCATTCATATTTTACCGTTTTCGTTCCGCGAATTTCTTTTGACGCAGACGGATATTTCCCGCACCGACTTGTTGTTTGCCGGATACGTCGACACGGGCGGAATGCCGGGAATTTTTGATTTGCCTGAAAATTCGGTTAAAGATTACATTCGGGACGTCATTCAAAATATTATTCAAAAAGACGTACTGGTGCGGAACCGGTGGCGGAATGAAGACCATTTTAACAAGACAACGGCATTTCTTTTCGATTCCATCGGCTCGGTTATTTCGCCCAAAAAGATAACCAACACGCTGAAAACCAATAATCAAATCGCTCTTTCGCACAATACGGTTGAGAATTACATCAACGCTTTGGTAGAATCGTACCTGTTTTACAGGGTAAAGCGCTTCGACCTGCGCGGCAAAGGGCTTTTGATGACACAGGAAAAATATTATACCGTTGATTTGGGCTTGAAAAAATTCTTCCTCAGCGATAAGAATAACCTTGATTTGGGGCATAACCTGGAAAACGTCGTTTTCCTCGAACTGTTAAGGCGTGGCCATCAGGTAAATATCGGTAAAGCCGGCGATACCGAAATTGATTTTGTAGTACGCAAGCCCAATGGCGACCGGGAATATATCCAGGTGGCATGGACGGCAAAGGAAGAACGTACCTTTCAGCGCGAAATACGCCCTTTTGAATTAATCAGGGACTTCAACCGGCGAATTTTGCTTACCACCGATGTAGAGCCGGTTACAACCTACAAGGGAATACGGAAAATCAATGTTATAGACTGGCTGCTGGAAGAATAAAAAACTTTTCCAATTCAAAAAACCCCCAATTGGGGGTAGCGCGGAAATTTATGCACGCTACCTTTGTGGCGTAATGCCTTGCAAGGGCTTTTGTTTTCCTTTTATTAGGGATCCAAACCAGGTGGTTTTCGCCTGGTTTTATGTATATTTTCTAATATCAGCAGCAACAGGGCAAGGACAAGATTTACAGCCTTCACAAGCCATAAATATCAAAATCAAATTAGTGTGTTATGGGCCATGACTATTTAAAACGAAGCATTGATAGCGAACTATTGAAGTGGAAAGATGACAAAAGACGGAAACCTGTATTATTAAGAGGCGCTCGACAGGTCGGAACATAAAAGTTTATCCGCTATATGCGGTTTCCTCTCTTTATAAAACAATAACCCCCAGCGCTAAAAGGTACAAATATGCTATTTGTTTTTAATTCACTCTCAATAATACATATTTTTATGTACCTTTGCGTGAAATTTAAAATGAGAGATGAAGAAATATTTGGAAGAACTCCATCTGTTAATCTGTAACTTTTTTATATACGTAATATAAAAGTTTAAAAAGTCGCATAAATATTTGTTTATGTGATTTTTTTTGTCTTATTTTGCATTACGTAATACGTAATATTAATTAAATATGG
>JAIROC010000137.1 GCA_031257735.1 Bacteroidales bacterium
ATTTTTGTTGTATTTATGGAGATTGCAGGAATTTATTAATACATTATAAATATGGAGTATCAAACAATATTAGGGAATACACCCTCAAAAAGTAACAGTTATAAAGTTGTCAATATAAACGGACATGCATCATTAGCAAAAACAAAAGCCCTCAAAGAGTATGAGAATAAGTTTTATATCCAATGCGACAAATACCGGAACGCCGATATTACTGGTTATTTTGAATTATACTTGAAAGTCTTTTATCCATCCGAGCGTAGCGATTTGGATAATAGCCTGAAAATAATTCTTGACTGTCTACAAAAAGTAAGGGCTATCCGGAATGACAATAAATGTGTCAAAATAGTAGCCGAAAAATATTTAGACAAGGAACGTCCACGAATTGAATTTGCAATAAATACGATTTAATTTTCTTGTTTTTCAAATATTTACAAAAAAGTAAAGCGTGTAAATAGACTAAAATCAACTGTTTTGCTTTACTTTGTTTCTATAATAGAATAAAATAGAATACCTTTGCACTAAAATAGTTGTTATGGCACATGTAAAAGGCACATCAAAGACAGGCGGACGGGGAAAGGGTACTCCCAACAAAGTAACCACCGATTTGCGGGCGTGGATAAACGAGCTATTAGATAGCAACCGACAGCAAATAATGCAGGATATAAAGCAATTAGAACCACATCAAAGAGTAGCGTTTTTTGAGAAAATGCTATGTTATGCCGTCCCAAAAATGCAGAGTGTAGAAGCGAAAATCGACCTTAACAAGTTAACCGAAGAACAATTGAATATAGTTATATCAGAACTTTATAAACAAATAAGAAATGAATAAAATAGAAATTAAGCGAGACGGGAAAATTATGATGTTAAAAGCCCTGAAAAACGGTTATTTTGAACCGACAGAATTGGAAAATCTTATCTGCTATCTTTACAGTGATTTATCAGAGGAAAATAAAACCACCCAGATAAGGGAATTATCCCGGAAGTTGGGCGTGGGAGAACCGCTAATAATAGAAATAATCGACAAAAGGGAACAGGTACAGAAAAAAGATGTATCTTTGCACCCAAATTGATGCCGAAAGGTATTGTTTAAAATGCAATTTATGCGCCTCATAAAAGTTTTTGAGGCGCATTTTTCTTTATTCCCAAATATCTCGCCAATATCTCGCCAAAAACAGAAAATCAAAAACGCTAACAATCTATGTTTCTGATTGTTAGCGTTTTATGTTGCGGTGCGGACGGGACTCGAACCCGCGACCCCATGCGTGACAGGCATGTATTCTAACCAGGCTGAACTACCACACCGGACAAATTCGAGTGCAAAGGTACTGCTATTTTTTGAATCTGCAAGTTTTTTTGAAAAAAAAAGTGATTTTTTTTTCATGTCGTATCTTTTTTATACTTTTGCGTCTTGTGTTAAATGTTATTTTTTAATGAATTACAGTATAATTGAGGTAACTAATAAAAAGTTGGAAGCCGAGTTTTACGAAATACCGGCAAGGCTTTACAGAAGCAATTCCAATTGGATTCGGCCTCTTGATATCGAAATAAAACAGATTTTTGACCATAAAAAGAACAAAATGTTTTTACATGGCAAACTGTGTCGGTGGATTGCGCAGGATGATAATGAAAAAACTGTGGGACGAGTTGCGGCTTTCATCGACTACGATAGCCTCGAACTCAACGAGCAACCTACCGGAGGCATGGGATTTTTCGAATGTATCAACGATACTAACGCCGCCTTCGCGCTGTTCGAGCAATGCAAACTTTGGCTGAAAATGAACGGAATGGCGGCGATGGATGGCCCAATCAATTTCGGCTCAAGAGAAAAATGGTGGGGCTTGCTTGTCGATGGTTTCACAGAACCGTCATACGGAATGAATTATCATCCACCGTACTACAAAGAGCTTTTTGAAGCCTACGGGTTCAAAAACTATTTCTACCAGTATTCTTATCTGCGACCTGTCAGCAGGGAAAATCTGTCACCTCTATTCGAAGAAAAAGCCGGACGAACGGCGCGAAATCCGGAATATCATTTCCGCCATATCAACAAACGGAAGTTGAGGCGCGAAGCCGAAGTATTCCGGAACATCTACAATAAATCGTGGGTCAATCATAGAGGAATCAGGGAGATGAGCGACGAAGACGCCGTCGCTGTGGTCAAGCAGCTAAAACCCATCATCGACCCGCGACTGATTATTTTCCTCTATCACAACGACACGCCTGTTGGTTTTTTTGTGCAGATACCCGAAATCAATCAGATAATCAAATATCTGAACGGCAAATTCTCTTTTTTCCATAAACTTAAATTCCTGTATCTACTGAAAGTGAAGAAAATTTGTACCCGAATCATGGGACTGGTATTCGCTATTGTACCCGAATACAGAGGTCTCGGATTGGAGGGCGCATTAGTTATGGAATTTGCGCAAACCGCTTTCGGCAAAAATTTTCCCTATAAAGATATTGATTTGACATGGGTTGGCGATTTCAATCCGGTAATGATGCG
>JAIROC010000145.1 GCA_031257735.1 Bacteroidales bacterium
TCCAATTTGGAAACTTTTTGCGTTAATGTATCTGCATCTTGAGCAGTACAAAATAAAGTGGGTATAACAAACATCAACCCAACAACTAATATTAAAGAGTAATTTTTCATTTTGTAAAAACAATTTTGTATCATAGATATAATTTAACGTTTATGCAATCCACATTCCTTATGTTCTGGGTTCTCCCACCACCATCTTCCCGCACGAATATCTTCTCCCTGTTCGACAGCACGTGTACAGGGTTCACAACCTATGCTGGGAAAGCCTTTATCATGGAGTTTATTATAAGGTATACAGTTGGTTTTAATATATTCAACAACCTGTTCATCCGTCCAATGAATCAGCGGATTTATTTTTAGCAGATTATTCACTTCGTCCCATGCTATCAACTGTAAATTTTTTCTTGTTATTGATTGTTGTTTTCTCAATCCGCAAATCCACGCATTCAAGGTTTGAAAAGCTCTGTTCAGAGGTTCTATTTTCCGTATATGACAACATCTTTTCCGTTTTTCCACACTTTCATAAAAAAGATTTATTCCCTCCTGATTGACCATGAACTCCACCTGCTTATAATCAGGAAAAAATACTTCTATCTTGATATTGTATTTTAAATTGGTTTTATCCATGAGTTGATACGTTTCAGGGAAAAGTCGCCCTGTATCCAAAGTGAAAATACGGGCATTGTGTTTTACTTTAAGTATAATATCCGTCAAGATCTGGTCTTCCAAACTAAGACTTGACGATAAAGCAATTCTATCCCCATACAGGTCTAAAAAATGACGCAGAATATCTGCTGGTGTTGCATCTGCAAATTGTGCATTGAGCTTGTTTATGTCTGACTTTGAATACATGCAGTTAATTATGAATTATGGGTTATGAATTATGGGTTATGACAGACAGTTCATCAACAATCATTCCCACTCCTACTGTTTCAAAAGTATTTTGGTCGATAAAGATTAAACTGCCTGTTGTACGATTGTGTTTATAGAAATCAAACGCCAAAGGATTTGCTGTCCGAATGGTAACAGATGCAATATCATTCATATTTAATGAATTTACATTCAACTCTTGTTCCATGGTATTGATATTGACTTTATAGTTTATTTTCTTGATAATGCCAACAGTTTCACTCGTAGCCAAACGCACAATATAACGGGCGTTCAGGTTCATCGGATTTTCATTAAACCAACATACATTCATAACAATATCTTGAGAAATATTCGGCTGTATGCCTTCGATACCTACCAGCATATCTCCACGACTTATATCTATATCATCTTTCAACTGAATAGTTATCCAATCGGGAGTAAACACTTCCTGTAAATCTTTTGTACACTGCGAAAGCGTTTTAACTGTAGACTGCAATCCTGAAGGCAGCACAACAAGTTTATCCCCAACTTTTAATATTCCACCAGACATTCGTCCCGCATAGCCTCTGAAATCAGGAAACTTATCAGAAACAGGACGAATAACATACTGTACAGGCATACGTATTTCTTTTGAACTGATTTTATGACTGACAGGTATCGTCTCCAAAACATCCATGAGTGTTTGTCCCTTGTACCATGTCATTTTATCTGATGCTGTTACTACATTATGCCCATATTTGGCAGAAATGGGAATAAAACGAACCTGACGAATATCTAATTTATTGGCAACGGCGGCATAATCGTTACAGATTTGTTGAAATATATCTTCCGAGAAATCTACCAGATCCATCTTATTAATGCAAACTACAATATGCGGAATTTCCAGCAAAGAAGCAATAAATGAATGTCTGATGGTTTGTTCAACGATACCATGACGCGCATCTACCAACAAAATAGCCAAATCAGCCGTAGAAGCGCCCGTAACCATATTGCGGGTGTATTGAATATGTCCCGGCGTATCGGCAATGATAAACTTGCGTTTAGGCGTTGCAAAATAGCGATAGGCAACATCAATGGTAATACCCTGTTCGCGCTCTGCTTTTAATCCATCGGTCAATAAGGCGAGATTAACTTCTTCGTTTCCGCTACGTTTAGAGGCAGCTTCAACCGCTTCCAATTGGTCTTCAAAGATAGACTTACTATCATAAAGCAAACGTCCAATAAGTGTACTTTTTCCGTCGTCCACGCTTCCTGCGGTGGTAAATCGAAGCAATTCCATATCCAAATAGCCTGTTGTTTTAGCCATTACTATTCTGTTTAAAAGTATCCTGATTTTTTTCTGTCTTCCATGGCAGTATCTGATCGTTTATCATCGGCGCGACTGCCTCTTTCCGTAACACGAGTTGCAGCAATTTCTTCAATAATATCTTCCAGCGTATGTGCTTCTGAAAGTGTCAGTCCCGTGCAACTTATATCTCCGATTGTTCTGCAACGAACATGTTTTACTTCCGCTATTTCTGTTGGTTTTAGCTTCATACAGGGTGCAACCGCCAACCATTGCCCGTCTCTGAAGAACACTTCGCGCTCGTGGGTAAAGTAAATGCTGGGCATTTCAATATTTTCCTGTAAGACATATTGCCAGACATCCATTTCCGTCCAATTGCTGATAGGAAATACCCTGAAATGTTCTCCTATATTTTTTTTCCCGTTGTAAATATTCCACAATTCGGGACGTTGATTTTTGGGGTTCCACTGTCCAAATTCATCTCGAAAAGAGAATACACGTTCTTTGGCGCGTGCTTTTTCTTCATCTCTACGTGCTCCTCCGATAGCGGCGTCGAATTTATACTGCTCTATGGCATCTAATAATGTAACGGTTTGCAATTTATTTCGGCTTGCATTATAACCTGTTTCTTCCTTTACTCGACCCGTATCTATGGACTGTTGAACCGAACCAACGATTAAGGTAGCGCCCAATCGTTCCACCATAGCATCTCTGTATGCTATGGTCTCTAAAAAATTATGTCCCGTATCTATATGTAATAACGGAAAAGGAATTTTTGCAGGATAAAATGCTTTATATGCTAAGTGTGTCAGCACGATAGAATCTTTGCCGCCTGAAAATAACACTACAGCTTTCTCAAACTGTGCTGCTACTTCTCTTAATATATAAATAGTTTCCGCTTCTATCTCTTTCAAATGGGTTAATTTATACATCAACAATCTTTTATGTTTTCCCTAATATTTTCTCTTACTCAAGAAAATGTCTGTTTTTTTTAATGTCTGCAAAAGTACTAAAAAAAGGAATAGAATTGTATATATCCGTATTATTTTTTAGTGTATATTTGCAAACCAAAAATAATATTCCAGAATGAGTATTTACCGAATTTTATATCAGACTATTATCATATCATGTATTTTTGTGTTTGTCTCGTGTACCGATCAAAACAAAGATGAAATAGATAGTAACATCGTTAATATTCCTGTTTCAGCGGAGGGAAAAGAAGAGAAAACAAGGATGCCCAAGTTTGAATTTGAACAAACGCATCATGATTTCGGGAAACTTATCCAAGGCGAAAAAGTAAGTTATACTTACAAATTCAAAAATACAGGTAATGCAATGCTTGTTATTTCTTCTGTTCTTCCCGGATGTAATTGTACAGTAGCACAATTTACACAAACACCGATAGCTCCGGGTGAAAATGGAAGCGTAACCGTTAATTTTAATTCTGAAACAAAAAAAGGTTTGGTAAATAGTACCATCGTGATACAGGCAAATACCTATCCCGCCGATACAAAATTGTATTTTACGGCTAACGTAGATTTGCCTTAATAATTAGTTGTTAATTTTAATATATATAATACTTATGAATTTATTACAAGTAGCATTATTTGGTCAACAGACAAATGAAAAAGGCAGCAGTTTGCCTATGATAGGTTTTTTAGTGTTGATGATTATTATCTTTTACTTTTTTATGATACGTCCTCAACGAAAAAAAGAAAAGGATGCACAGGCATTCAGAGCAAGTCTTCAAAAAGGAGATAAGGTCGTTACTATTGGTGGAGTTCATGGTAAAATTGTGGATGTCCAAGAAACAACATTTACCATAGAAACAGAAGGCGGCTCCAGAATGAAAATAGAAAAAGTTGCCGTTTCTCATACTGTAAAAGACTAAACAGACGCTTACGTGCGTATTTGTGTAGACAGGTTGTGTTAAGAATGATTTTGTATGCCTAAGAAAAGGAAAATTAAACAATATCGTTTGATATTGATTTGTTTGGTATTGTCTATTCTTTCGTGGTTTGCTGTGAAAATATCTAAAAACTACACGCAAACGTATCTGTTTAATATTGAATTTATCAACTTACCAACAGATATGTTCTTAACAAGCCTGTCCGACACTGTTATTGCAGTTACAATGGATGCAAAAGGTATTTATTTGCTGGAATATGAATTTAGTAAAAAAAATATTTCCATAGATTATACCCGTATTCTACCTGCAGTAACTCAACCGCACAATAAAATTACAATCAAAAAGAAACAATTAGATTCATATCTTATTAACCAATTAGATTTTCCTGAAAATTCGATGGTTGTTGAACCGCTATCAATCACTTTGGAATTTGGATTATCTCCGAGTAAACAGGATACTGAAATGAAAGACTAAGAAATATGGATTTTGTATTAAACAATATAGAAGAAGCAGTTAATGACTTTAGAGAAGGGAAATTCTTAATCGTCATAGATGATGAGGATCGTGAAAATGAAGGTGATTTTATTATTGCAGCAGAAAAAGTAACTCCCGAAAAGATTAATTTTATGATGACGCATGGGCGAGGCGTATTGTGCGCTCCACTTACCGAAGAAAGATGCAGAGAATTAGACTTGAATATGCAAGTAACAAACAATACCTCTTTATTAGGAACACCATTTACCGTTACCGTTGATCTCTTGGGATACGGTTGTACAACAGGAGTGTCTATGTATGATCGTTCTTCAACTATTCAAGCCCTTGCTAATCCAAAAACAAAATCAGGAGACTTGGGACGTCCCGGACATGTAAATCCTTTACGGGCAAAAAATGGAGGCGTTTTGGTAAGAGCAGGTCATACAGAAGCTACCGTTGATTTAGCACGTTTGGCAGGACTGTATCCTGCAGGCGCTCTCATTGAAATTATCAATGAAGACGGAACAATGGCACGCCTCCCACAATTGATTGAAGTCGCAAAGAAACATGATATTAAAATTATTTCTATTCAGGATTTAATTGCCTATAGAGTAAAAACGGAAACCTTAATCCGTCGTGAAGAAGAAGTCTCTTTGCCAACACAGTGGGGAACTTTTAACCTGATTGCATATACTCAATTGAATAATGATAATACTCACCTCGCCCTCCAAAAAGGAACATGGGAAAAAGGAGAAGATATTTTGGTTAGAGTTCATTCTTCCTGTGCGACAGGCGATATTTTCGGTTCATGCAGATGTGATTGTGGAGAACAGTTGCATCAATCCATGCAGATGATTGAAAAAGAAGGGAAAGGTTTGGTATTGTATATGAGTCAGGAAGGACGTGGTATTGGATTAATCAATAAACTGCGCGCCTATCATTTACAGGATATGGGAAGAGATACCGTAGAAGCTAATATTGAATTGGGATTCAAAGCCGATGAACGGGATTACGGTATTGGCGCACAAATTCTCTATGACCTCAATGCAACCAAAGTCCGTTTGATTACCAATAATCCGACCAAACGCGCAGGACTTAGAGGACACGGTATCGAAATTGTGGAAACTGTCTCTATTATCATTGAACCAAATAAAAATAATTTGCGATACCTGCAAACAAAACAACTCAAAATGGGGCATGAACTCCATATTGACCGATAATTTTTTATTGCTTTTGCCATGTCTGAAATGTTCGACCTGATTGATAAAAATATTCAGTATTATTGTGACAATCATACATCGGAAGAGAGTAAAGTTTTGTATGAATTATACCGGGAAACTCACCTGAAAACGGTATATCCCCGTATGATTTCCGCAAAAAGTCAAGGCGTTTTTTTGCAGATGATAAGTCGGATAATCCAGCCCAAACGTATTTTGGAATTAGGAACTTTTACAGGATATGCAACCATATCGCTGGCAGATGGATTAATGGACGATGGATTAATCGTTACGGTTGAAAAAAATCCTGAACTGGAAAGTATTATTAGAAAATATATCATCAAAGCAGGACTGAATGACAAAGTACATCTATTGATAGGTAATGCACTCGAATTAATTCCTTCTCTCAACGAAATATGGGATTTGATATTTATAGATGCCGACAAAATTAACTGTCTCACATATTACAATATGTTGATACCTTTTCTCTCGGACAAAGGAATGATGTTAGTTGATAATGTTCTCTGGAGTGGAAAAGTAATAAAAGAAGTCAAAAATAATGATAAAGATACCAAAGCCATACTTGCATTTAATACATTTGTCCAACAAGATGCTCGTGTTAGAAATATGATACTCCCTTTCCGAGACGGAATAATGATGATACAAAAAAAGTTATGAGTTATGGGTTATGAGTTATG
>JAIROC010000292.1 GCA_031257735.1 Bacteroidales bacterium
AATACTTTTCACACAACCTCTATCGCAATTCGTATTTCTTTGCAGGTCGCACCGACGTAAGATATCTATCCGTGATTTTTATCGGAAAAGATAAATATGAAATAGAAGAAATAAAATGAGTTATGGGTTATGAGTTATGACCCAGATGCTAAACATATTCCTGAATTGCTCGGACTGTCAGAAATTCATCATCGTATGTAGCGACATACTTAAGACGAAACCGACAGCTTTATATTTTACATTCTCAAATCCAACAAATACGCCTACTTCTATCATTGAGAAAAACCCGATAGAATATTCAAGTTCGGAATAATTTGTTCCTGAAATAAAAAGCGTACGCGCATAAATCGTTTCATTAAACAGATATTTCTGCAGAAATGGAAGATTTTTGATGAACAGATAAAGGGAAGTATAATACAGATGAAGTTGAACCCAACTATTATCCGTTGAATAAACGTAGTTTGGAACACAGAAAATATTGTGAAGCAAATTATTTGTGTAAAATGGGTCGGCGCTATTAAAATGTTTGAAATCTGGAAAATATATGCGATTCGCAGACAGAAACGTTCCCCCGTTCATAAAATATCCAAAGGTGTTGAATAGATTAAAATCTATATCTTGCTTAATACTCATTTCTAACTTGTCAAACGAAGCCGAACGCTTGTTATCTGTAGGAATACCTTTTTCGTAATTGAGCGTAAAGGTAGGATATTTAGAGTAGGCATACCTTTTCTTTCCATCCCTTATTCTGTAATGATAACGAGGCGTATATTCTAACTGAACAGCGACTTTGGTTAATGTATTGTCAGGCATTGGCGTTGATTGTTCCTGTGGAAAATTAGGCGACGGTTTTTTATTGAAAAAGTTGTAAGATGATTTATTTTCCAAAGCATTCCGTTGTTCCCAAGCAAGATGCATCGTTACAAAAAAACCGTTTGCAGCGTCAATTTTGTTTGAGGCTTCAATGTATCGTTTTTGGTAAAACTTTATGAAGTTCTTTGCATATATCAACGAAAAAATAGAATTTATCAGACGCGAACTCTCATCAAATTGATTAAAGCCAAAAGTAGAATTTCCTCCTGACAGCGTAAATGTTCCATTTTTTAGCGGCGCATAGTTAGCTGTTCCGCTTAATTGCCAGTTCACCGTTTTTCTTGCAGTTACATAATGGACAGATGCAGATATGCTGAGGAAACGTTTTTTTAAAGTATCCTTTTTCCCGAAAGCAATTTTTTGTCCTAACCATACCTCATCTACAAAGTTATATTCGGGTACCGTTCCCAACAAGCCGCCATATTGAAACCAATAATTTTTATCCAAGTTCACACTCGAACCGAAAAGAACTTTCCAATACCATGTATTAGACTTGTTTTTGGTTGAATCCTTTTCTGAATCTTTTTCCAATAGCTTCTCGAGCTTGAGATTTATACTGTCTTTATTTTTGTAACTGACAAATTCATCTGCTTGCAAAGGTAAACTGCGGATTTGTTCCCAATAAAGCGAATCTCGCGTCTTGGCAAGAGAATCAAATGCAATCTGTATTTTACGTGTTTGATATATTTCTAATGTATCTCGTTGTTTTTTTTCTTCTTTTGTTTCTGTCTCTTCTTGCATCAGTTTGGCTAATTTATAAGCGTCTTTGTTAGTTAATTCTTCTTTTGAAAATAAATCCTCCAGTTCTTTTTCTTTTTTTAGTTCTTTTTTTGTTTTTATTTCTTTCTGTTTGAGCGTGTCTTCTATTGATATATCTGTTGGGAGTAGCGGAATATGGGCATTGGCTAAAACATCTGCGGAGATTTCATTCACTTCTATTTTTTTATATTTTATCGAAGCATAATATTTTGCTTCTGCTTTTAAGCCAACAAAACCAATATTTATACTGTCTTGGATACTGTATGTTACAGGAAGAAAAACAGAAGGCTTGACTTCGGCATAATTGATTGTAAACAATTCGTCTATTCCAAAGACAAAGGATTTCATCTTTAAACTTCGGACATTCCAATTGTCGCTAATAATATATATCCAGCCGTTCAACAACATTGGACTTTTTTTTTAGCTTCTACGCGTATTTTATTGATTAGATAATTTCCTTCTCTAAATTTTCCTTCAAGCGTAAATCTGTAATATGCAAACGCATCTGGCGACAACGGCGAAATCTTTCCTCTTACTTTTGGAGCGTAAATGTTAGCGGTAGACAAACTCATTGGAGCATTGTCATCTACCAAATCTTTGGGAAAAGTGGACGATATGGCAATTACTTTTTGTTCATATTTATCAGGAGACGTAAATTTCACTTCATTGTGTGATTCTTGCATGAAAAGATGACCTTTTATCAATTTTATTTCCTCGACATATTTTTCTATCAATTTCGATATTTTGTTTAGCTTCAGACTTCCTTTTATATAGACGTCCACTTCGTAACTCTTTATCTGATGCAGGTAATAGGGCGCCATAGCAATTACTTTGCGCATAATGGGGTAAGCGGGATCTTCTTTGCGTGGAGAAAATATAACTTCTGCAAGTTCATACGTTACTGTCTGCAAAGAAACATTTATTGATTGCACAGGTTTGTCAATAACTATCTTGACTGACTTTTTTTCATATCCCAATGAACTAAATTCGCCTGTATAATTTCCCATTTCCAGATTAAATTGAAAATTGCCATTACTGTCTGTTACAATTCCCTGCGATATTTCAGCAATGAATAATACAGCGCTTGGAATAGCATTTCCATTATTATCCGTAACTCTTCCTTTTAGCATCTGCGCCTGAATGTTAGATGCTAATGCGCAAAATAAAAGTAGTATTAAACTGTAAACCTTATTCTTATCTATCATTTGATTTAACCGAAATATCACTTGCAAAAGTACATTTTTTATTGACAATTGAAAATAACTACTGATATGTTAATATTCTAATGCCTTGTATATCTTTCATTATGTGTTGATACATTTTGTAAATAATTAGAGCCTGTCTATAAAGTACAAATAGGGTTGTTTCAA
The DNA here is from genome assembly GCA_031257735.1 of Bacteroidales bacterium. Lineage (GTDB taxonomy): Bacteria > Bacteroidota > Bacteroidia > Bacteroidales > WCHB1-69 > JAIROC01. Next base: position 3,003 of record JAIROC010000292.1, read on the forward strand.
AAGCGCTCTCCGCAACAATCAGCCCGCAATGACGGCGTTGTTTGGACGGCGTTGATGATTACTTTCTTATACATTATAGACAGACACTAATTAGTGTCTGTCTATAATGTCAGAAACAGCAATCAATACGCGTCATTGCGAGCGCAGCGAAGCACCCGTAAGAGCAGCGTAGCTAATCCCTAACCAAAGAACGCATTGATTGTTAGGGATTGCCACGACGCTGCGCTACCAATGACG
>JAIROC010000325.1 GCA_031257735.1 Bacteroidales bacterium
TGATTACGCCCTTTCAGGGCTTAGTTTTTAGGAAATTACGTTACACAGGGCGTTGCCCTGTGCTATTGATTGCGGGCTTTCAGCCCTTTACCGTTATTCTCTGATTACAATTATACATTGAACAAATGAATTTACGCGTTTTCGGACAGACACTAATTAGCTTCGCTGCTCTCCGCTTCTCTACAGGTCATAACCCATAACCTATAACCCATAACCCATAACTCTTTCATTCATTGTTTTTATCTTACCAGCGTAACATGTCCCTGTTTTTTGAACATTGTTTTTTCATCAAGACGGTAGGTTATAATGTATGTATATATTCCTGCTATTGCGTATTTTCCATTTGTTGAGCCGTCCCAGCCCATATTGATGTCGTTGGTTATAAAAACTAAACTCCCCCAACGATCATAGATGGAAAAAACATATTCTTCTGCATCTACATACGAATTTACAGGTTTGAATACCCGATTTTCTTCTATTTGACTGTTAGGGTAAAATGTATTTGGAATATAAGTTGTAGGTTCTTTTACTATCTCTACACTATTGGAATAACTTTTATCTTGAAACCCATATATGTTCGTATTATTTTCGTTTGCACTTACCTGATAATAAAATTTATTTCCTTCGTTTGCTACACTCCACACATTTTCGGAATAACTAAGCTGTGAAACAGGAACATTTCCTACAGAAAAGAAGGTGGAAATTTGTGTTTTCCGGAAAATATCATAACTGTCTAACCTGTTTTTAAAGCCATAATAAGGTTTCCATTGGATTGCAGTTTCATCATTGATAGCATTTCCTGCCTGTAAAACAATATTGTTTCCCGTATCGGAGTAAACAAAAATATGGTCACATTCGTCGGTAAGCGCAATGGTGTAAAAGTAAGTATTTTGATGCACATCCACATTATTATCTCTAAAAGAATAATGTTCAAGTCCGTTTATTCTTGCTTGGGTTTCTATGCTGGAAAATATTGTTTTATCTTCATCACATTTTAAGAGTATGATATTTCGATAATTCCCTGTATCAGGAATAAAAGCAAGGATTTCGACAGCGCTGTTATCAACAACGCTTACATAACGCAACACTACTTTTCCCGAACCTTCTATCCGATTAAATATTGCTTCTTTTGTGGAAGAAGAAGCGGAATATCCATTGTTTGTATTATAAGCCTGAACAAAATAAATATAGCTACTTATCGGATTTACGCCTCTATGCGTATAAGACAATTTATCTGAAAGAACACTGTCAATCAAAACATAATTAATACCGTCTACGCTGACCCAAATTCGATAGCCTGTTACATTGTCTGTCATTCCTGTATCAGGATTCCATGACAAAACAACAATACTGTCGCATCTGTCTACAGAGGTATTTAGTAACATCGTATTATGCACTTTTCCCATAGGACTTGCATTGCGACAAGTGTCAATAGCCGCTATTCGATATTGTTGAACGGTATTATTTGCATTATTTTCAGTATTCGTATCAATATAATGTGTTGATTTTGCTCCCATCACAGTATCTACTAATTTCCATATTCCTTTGTCAAAGATATAAATTATATATCCAACAACATCTGTTTCAGGTACAGCCTCCCAGCCTAATTCTGTTTTTCCTGTTAAAGGATTTATACTTACACTATCCAACTGTGGAATTGAAGGCGTCATAAAATCAACAAAAAAATCCGTTCTTATTATCGAGACATTTTCACATCCACTACTGTCATACAAGCGAATTTCATATTCCAATACTTCCCCGCAAACATGAATGGTATCAGCATATTGTAATGCGTCTGTTGTTTTCCATTCATTCCAAACGCCATTTCGTTGTTGATTAATAACAAACTCTTTCGCAAAAGACGCAAGAGGCGGTTCATGAGGATGCGTCCAATACAACATAGCTATTTCCGTACCTAAATTGTTCAATACAAAAAAAATGCTTCCTATTGTATCCGAGGTATATTCCGTTCCTGTTGCAGGAGGCTGTGGACTCGCTTTTATGACATAAAACCACTGAATATTTTTATTTGCTGGCACATGGGTATAGGTAGTCGTCAGCAAATTGGTAATAGTTCCTATTGAGGTATAGTTTCCTGTTTTGGATGTAGACGCATATACTTCATACTGATAATTGGACGGTAATCCCGTTGATTGCCACAAAAGTGTAATATTCCCTACACTATCGACCTTGGTACAATGAAAATCTATTTGTTGTGCCATAAATTTAATTTGAAACAACAATCCAAATACTATTCCGAAAACGCTGATACTAATATAAGGTCGCATGTTAATTTAAACGCAACACTATTGTTTTTGTTGTATCCTCCTTCCCTTTGTTAATTGAAAACTTCATCAATTGAAAACTTCATCAATTGAAAATTGAAAATTGAAAATTGAAAATGAAATAAATGCAGGCATAGCCTGCTCGGATAGAACGAACGAGGTAGAACCTCGTCCGAACGAGGTCTGGCGCACAAAAACGCCTAATCAACGCCATCATTGCGAGTATTCGTTTTGATTCTCAAAAGCACAAATGCAATGACGCGTATTGATTGCTGTTTCTGACTTTATAGACAAACACTAATTAGTGTCTGTCCGAAAACTATCAACCGTTTCGTATATTCGTCATTATGAGTTGATACATTTTGAAAACAGGCAGGATCGACATGTTGAATAATCACACTTTCATAATGTCATTTTGTCCATCATGAAATAGAATTAAAGAATGTTGCTTTTACAATGGCTGAAAGCCATAAATCATTAGCACAGTGGCAACGCCCTGTGAAATGAATGATGCCCCCTTTCTCTCAAGCCATGAAAGGGCGAAATCAATTTTTTTTCAAAATATCATTTCATCCTATAATTGATTACGCCCTTTCAGGGCTTAGTTTTTAGGAAATTACGTTACACAGGGCGTTGCCCTGTGCTATTGATTGCGGGCTTTCAGCCCTTTACTCCGTTCGGACGAGGTTCTACCTCGTTCGGATTATCCTTGCAGGTTCTACCTGCAGAGTAAAAAAATAATAAATGTCAGTAGTATATGTTGAAATGGAAAACGTATCAAAAATAAATGCAGGCACAGCCTGCTTGGATAGATCGAACGAGGTAGAACCTCGTCCGAACGAGGCCTGCTCGGAGTGTCCAAACAACGCCGTCATTGCGAGCGCAGCGAAGCAATCTCTACCCCAAAACGCATTGATTGTTAGGAATTGCCACGTCGCGGAGCCTGCCCCGAGCGTAGCGTGGGGGCTCCTCGCAATGACGATCTCTGTTGTTACGAAAATACTTTTCACACAACCTCTTTCCCCCTTTCTTTATTAAAAAAATATTGTTGAAAACTAATATATTTTTTTGATATAGTAATATGTTTGTCGGTTAATTTTGTACGACAATTTGAAACTAATATGTTAATGGTACACATGACTAAAAAATATCGTACAAAATCGTTAATTATCATTATGATAATCTTATTTTCAGGCGGACTGTTTGCACAGAAAACGCATACTTATCATTCCCCTGAACATGAATATAAATTGGCAAATGAACTGTATGCAAAAGAACAATACAGTTCGGCGAAGAATATGTTTTCTAAAGTATATGAAGATATAGCGGATAAATATGACCTCCGTAAACAAACATCTTTATATTATATGGCAATATGTGCAGTATTGCTTTATCACGAAGATGCGGAAAAATTGACCTTGTTTTTCATGTCAGAATATCCCGAATACTCGCATATCAGTCGATTATGGTATTATCTGGGAAATTATTATTTTGAAAAACGTCAATATAAACGAGCAATGGACGCTTACGAACAAACAGATAAGCGAATAATATCTTTGGATGAATATAATATTTATAAGTTTAAAAAGGGATATTCCTGTTTCATGCAGGAAGATTACAGTGGAGCTAAACCCTTATTAAAGGATGCAACCCTCGTGGATAACCAATATAAAAACAAGGCATTGTTTTATTATTCACATATTTTGTATACGGAAGAATCGTATAATGCGGCATTGGCAGGGTTTGAAAAACTTAAAAATGAAACAAGCTATTCGGAGATTGTCCCTTTTTATATCGCACATATTTATTTTGCAACCGATAGATATGAAGATATTATAGCACAGTCCGACGAATTGATTCAAAAAAGTTCAAAAAAACGTTTGCCCGAAATTAATCGTCTTATTGCGCAGTCCTATTTTCAATTGAAACAATACGATAAAGCCATTGAATACTTTGAATATTATTTCTCAACAACAGAAACATCCGTCCCTTGCGATGATTATTATATGAACGGATACGCTTATTACAATAATAAGCAATACAGCAAGGCTATCCCAATGTTTACAAAAGCGATTTGCGAAAACGATACCTTAAATCAATATGTTTATTTTACATTGGGAAACTGTTATTTGAAAACAGAACAAAAAGATTTTGCTTCACGGGCTTTCTTTTCTGCCTATAGCTTGAAGATAAACCCAATGATGACAGAAGACGCTTTGTTTGAGTATGCAAAATTACAATATGAATTGTCTACTAATCCATTTGTGGATGCAATTACTGCTTTCGAACAATATTTAAATGATTACCCACACTCTCAACGGAAAAATGAAGTGGAAACTTATCTTTCTACTATCTATTTGACCACCAAAAATTATAAGGCTGCAATTGCCTCCCTGGAAAAGATAAACAATAAAAGTATTGTCTTAATGAAAGCCTATCAACGGGTAATTTATTTCAGAGGCTTGGAACTTTTTAATGACGGTTTATACGATGAAGCGGAAAAACAATTTGATTTTGCAGCGGCGAATAACTTCGATGTGATAATTTATGCCCAAGCAATATTTTGGAAAGCCGAAATCGCTTATCGAAAAGGCGATTATTCGACTTCGCAAAAAGGATATACGCTGTTTTTGTCTTTGACACAAGCCAAATTTACAGAAGAATATCCCATGGCGCTTTATAATGGAGGTTATGCCGACTTCAAATCCAAACAATACCGTAATGCCTTAAACAAGTTTTTGGATTTTCAGAAATTGGAAAAGTTAATCAAGGATAAACAAATAGTGTCAGATGCTTATAACAGAGCGGGGGATTGTTATTTTATGTTGTCCGAACTCAATAATGCAAAAGCACAATATCAAAAAGTAATAGACCGAAAATTATACGACGTAGACTATGCGCTGTATCAACTTGCTCAATCGGAAGGAGGCTTGAGACAATTTGACGAAAAGATAAAAACAATGCAATTGTTGGAAAAAACCTATCCGAGATCACCATATATAGTAGAAGCGCAATATGAAATTGCCAATACCTATTATGCGCGCGGACAAAATAAAGAAGCTGCTACAACTTATCAAGCATTCGTTACGAATAATCCGCGAAATCCGCTGGCAAAAACTGCTCTCTTGAAATTGGGATCTATCTACTATAATATGGAAGAAGATGAAAAAGCATTGGAAGTGTTTAAATTGATTGTCTCCAATTATCCCAATTCGGAAGAAGCAAGTATTGCCTTAAAAAATATTGAAAATATTTACACAACAGATGGAAATGTAGATGATTTTTTTACATACGTACGTGGCGTTTCTTTTGCAAATATAACGACCTCTTATCAGGACTCGGTAATATATAACTCAGCAGCAGAAAAATATTTTAACAGGAAATTCAACGAAGCAGAAAAAGGTTTTGAAAGCTATATCCATCAATTTCCAGAAGGTGTATTTATTGTAAACGCTCATTTTTATTGGGCAGAATGTGCCTTTAATAATGCGAATAACGAAAAGGCATTACAAGGATATGAATATGTCATTAAGCATGAAGATGAACATTTTCTAACAACCTCCCTCATGAATGCAGCAAATATACTGTATACACTGAAAGAATATGATGAGGCATTGTCTCATTATCGTTTATTGGAACAGAAAACAATACTCCCTACGCAAAGGATTGAGGCAATGTTAGGCGAGGCGCTTTGTTATCAGGAAATGGGTGATCATGCATTAGCGATAACCGTTGCCGACCTGTTATTAAAGGAAGAAAAAGCTAGCAACGATATGAAAGGAACAGCAAGAACAATCATCGCCCGTTCTGCTTTGACAGCTGAAAATTATGATTTGGCAAAAACAGAATATACGGCTTTATCAAAGCAAAATAAATCGGAAATCGTATCGGAAGCCCTTTACGCTTTGGCTTATATCGAATATAAAAAAGGTGATCTTGATCATGCCGAAAAGAAAATATTTGAAGTCCTTACAAATATTTCTCATGATTATTGGCTGGCAAAAAGCTATATTCTGCTTGGAGATATTTATCTTGAAAAAGGTAATTCATTTCAAGCAAAACATACTTATCAAAGTATTATTGAAAACTATGACGGAGAAGATTTAAAACAAATTGCAACCGATAAATACAACAAAATTATTGAAAAGGAAAATGCAATTATTCAGGAACAGGAAAAACAAAACCAACAAGATGAAATACAAGATGAAGACGAAGAATAACAATAAAAACAGTATAATACAAAATAAGAGAATTATGTTCAAGCAAATTGTTTTCGTATTTTTGCTATGGATGACATCGATTACTACTTGGGGACAGTCGGAATATGACGTGATTGTCAATTCTACATTTAGTCCTGTAATCAGTGATGCACAAGAAAAGATTAATGAAAAAGCCAATATTGTAGATACGGTAAAAGTAACAAAACCTGTTGAGTATAATATTATCGCACCTGTATATTTAACACGGTTTATTCCTGAACCCATAAAGCCACCCAAGATTGGTAAAGATCAGGTATCCCGTTTGTATCGTAATTTTGTAAAGTTGGGGGTGGGTAATTATTGGACGCCTTATCTTGATTTTGAGATGAACAGTCTTCGTTCTACAAAATTGGCGTATGGTGGCAGAATTTTTCATCATTCTTCATGGGGAAAAATTAAAACATACGCCCCCGCATCTTACAGCAATACAAAAATAGAGGCTTACATGCAAAAGTTTTTCAAAAACTATACCTTAAGTACGATAGCAGGATATAATCATGTGTTGGCGCATTGTTATGGCTTTCATCCCGACAGTGTTTTTTTACAGGGTTTGGATTATACATTGAAAGCAAAAGATATTCGCAGACAATATCATCATATCAATCTAAACATGAATTTTAGCAATAACGATATTAATAAAAATAAATTGAATCAACGTTATGCTGTCAATTATGATTTTCTGACCGATAACACGCCCAAAACATACGAGCATCAATTGGGAATGACGGTGGCATTAAATCATGATGTAAGATTAAAAAGATTATTTTCTCTCAATGTGGGCGGAGAAATTGGATTTAATTATTTTCATAACCGTTGGCAAAATGCACATCTTAGCGACAATGCCATGACAAATATCAATCCCCATGTAACATTTAAGTATGAAGAATATTTTATCAAAGTAGGGTTTGATGCTTTGTTGCATTTCAGACATTTGGAAGGGGTTAGATTTCATTTTTATCCGGATATTGAGGCACGTTTGCATATAGTTCCTCAAGTATTTACTTTTTATGCAGGTTTGGACGGCGGACTGAAAAGAAACTCTTATTTGTCATTCATGCAGGAAAATCCGTATTTATCCGATATTGTCAATTTGGGATTTACGGATGAAAAAGCAAAAATATTTGCAGGAATACAGTTAGGCATCTCCCGCAGTTTATCTATTGGGGCAAGGGCGTCATTTGGATTTTATTCAGGACAACCATTTTTTATCAATGATACATTGCCGTCTTTTGTCATGCAGATGCAGGATACAGCAATCGCATTGTATTTAAACAATACCTTCAATGTAGTAGAGGACAGATCAAAACAGTTTAATATTCATTTTGATTTGCGGTATCAATATAAAGGACAACTTTGGGTTGCTTTAAATCTTGATTATAATAAGTATTTTCTGAGTATAGACTTGCTGGAAGCATGGTATAAACCTGAATTTATTGCGGAGTTTGATGTCAGTTATCTTTTGTTGGAGAAGTTTTTGTTTGGGTTGGATTTTTACATCCATACGGGAGCAAAGTATCCCGAATTTATTCACGGAAATATTGCGCCGAAAGCAATGAAAGCAGTGTTTGACTTCAATTTCAGTTTTGAATATATCTGGTCTAAACGATTGTCCTTTTTTGCGAATGTAAATAATTTTATATACCAACGAAATTATTTTTATCAGGATTATCCTTCTCAACGGATCAATTGTTTGCTGGGTGTAAAGTATAATTTTGGCGGAGAAGCTATAGGAAAAAAGTGATAATAATTTTTTGTAATGTGCGTTATTGTCAAACAAAAAAATCAGAATATTATGCAAAATATGCGAGGACACATTGTTTTAGTATTAATTATCATTTTATCGTCAATGACTGCTTTGGGAAATGAAATTTTCCAAAAAGCAAATGAGGCTTACAACCAAAAAGATTATGTAAATGCGATTGTACAATACGAGGCATTGATAAAAGAAGGTTATAAGGATGCTATGTTGTATTACAATTTAGGAAATGCCTGTTATAAAGATAATCAATTGGCAAAATCTTTGCTTTGGTACGAACGTGCATTACGGTTAAATCCGGGGAATGAAGATATTAAACACAATATTGCTTTCGTAAACCAACAGACAATTGACAACATGGAAGCTCAACCAGAGTTCTTTTTAAGGACATGGTTCTATACTGTCAGAGATTTATTTACGGTTCAACGATGGGCAATATTTTCTATTGGATTTATTGCTATTGGATGCATTTGTATAGGATTATTATTAATTCTTTCGTCTGCACGTTGGCGTATGGGTTTATTTGTTGTGGCATGTATTGTTTTTGTTTTAGGAGTTGGGGGTGTTGTATTTGCCTGTTTGCAAAAGAACAATATCAATCGAACGGATGAGGCAATTATCATGCAAAAAATTGTAACAATAAAAAGTATGCCCGATATGTCAGGAACAGACCTTTTTACTGTTCACGAAGGAATTAAAATCCAAATTACAGACAAAGCAGGTAATTGGATAGAAGTCCGATTTGCAAATGGTGATAAAGGATGGATAAAAAAAGATGCCGTCGAAATAATATAATCAATCGAACGAGGTAGAACC
>JAIROC010000363.1 GCA_031257735.1 Bacteroidales bacterium
ATTTTTGCCTGTTTTTTGTCATATAGTACACTTTTAGTACACCTTGAAATTCCAAAATATTTTATACCTTTGCAAGCAAAAGAAGACATTGATAATCAGTACTAATTTAAAGTATCAAAGTATGGCAAAGATAGAAAATAAAATCAAGGAAAATCCGAAATTGGAACAAAACAAACTTTCGGATGGGCGAATCAGTCTCTATTTGGAGTTTTATCTGGGCAGGGAAGAAAAGCCTGTTTTGGACGAGAATGGCAATCAGGTATATTACGAAAGCGGAGCAATGGCGGGTAAGCCCAAGTTTCAAATAAAGCATAACCGGCGAAAGGAAAATCTTAGCCTGTATCTGCTGGACAAGCCCCGTACAGCCGTTGAAAGACAGCAAAATAAAGAAACCTTGGAACTTGCCATGAAAATTCGTGCGGAACGTGAACAGGAACTAAAGGAAAGCATGTTGGGCTATCGCCTGCGGAAAGACCGCAATGTGAATTTCTTGGACTACTTCCAATCCTGTATTGACAACTACACAAAGAAAGACCTGCGCATGATGCAGATTGCCCTTAGCCGGTTTAAGGATTTTCTTCATGAGAAATATCCTGTGTATGAATCCAATATCCGGGCTGAACATCTGAATAAAGATATGATGGCGCAATTTGTCGAATACCTGCAAAGCCGGAGCGTAGGCGAAGGAGCAAAGAGTATCTACCAACGGTTTAAGAAAGTTATCAAGTCCGCTATTGAGCATGATGTGATGATTAAAAATCCTTGCGATGGCATTCAATGCAAGGTAGATGACCAGATGCTGCGCAAGGATGTTCTTTCGTTGGAAGAAATACAAGCCCTGATAAATTGCCATTATGACCATGAAAACCCAGAAATAAGGCGAGCATTTATCTTCTGCCTGTACTGCGGATTGCGGTTCTGCGATGTAAAAGATTTGACTTTCCGAAACGTGGATTATTCCAACCGATTACTAAAATTTGAACAGAGCAAAACCAAAGGACACTCTGCAAGTAGCGGTGTTGTTATTCCCCTGAATGACGGATTATTGTCTTTAATAGATAATCCGCCGGAAGATGACAATTTGGACAGTTCCGTTTTTACCCTGCCTTCTTACGAAAGCTGCTGTAAATCTGTAAAACGTTGGGTAAAACGAGCCGGAATAAACAAGCATATCAGTTGGCATTGCGCCAGACATTCCTTTGCTGTGAATATTCTGAACAATGGGGCGAATATCAAAACGGTTGCCAGTCTATTGGGACATAGCGGGTTGAAGCATACAGAGAAATATACCCGCGCTGTGGATAAGTTGAAAGAGGAGGCGATTAATAGTTTACCGGAGTTGAAGTTGTAATATGATATGATTATACTTTTTTTGTTTTCTCATACAAATCAAAAACTTCGGCACGCAATTTTTTTATTGAAATATCATTATCTTCTATGTATGGAATTTTTGAAACAAATTTCATTACATCTTCTATTTTGTCTGTTTTCGCTAAAATTTCCTCTCTTGCATAATTCAATATGGCAGTACAATTAAGATATTTATTGTTTTTCAAAACTGTTTGTTCTATCGCTTTTAGATACTCATTTCGGCCTTCTTCGTATTTCTTTTCTCTAAAACAAATGAGGCCATATGTTGCAATTAAACAAGTTTCTATTATTGGGGTTTTATTTGTACCTTGCGTTCTTGCTCTATCTAAATATTTGAAAGCTTCTTTTGTATTATTATCCAAAGCTAAATAATAAGCTATATTGTTTAATATTTGAGCATCGTTTGGGTGTGAAATTAAGCCCGTTTCTAAAAATTTAATAGATAAACTTCTATTATCTAAAATATCTGCAATTCCACTTCCCATAATAACAGGTCGCTTTGAAAAAGGCATATCGCAAAACCATTGACAAGTATTATTCAGGGCTTCAATAAGTTTCTTATCATAATAGTTGTAAATTGCTTGTGCTTCAAAATTATGTTTGGTTTGAATATTGATTTGTTCTCTATCTATCAAAGATTTATCCTTATTATTCAGTATCCATTCTATTTGGGCTAATGAATTATCATTAGGAGACATCAACGATTTATTGAACATTTTTCTACTTTTTTTTCTATCACCTGATAATAATTCTATTGTACCAATAGAACTTGCCAATTCAGTAACAGAAAAAGGGGATAAATTTTTTGAATCTATTAATTCAATTCCTTTTTTAATAAATTTTGAATTTCGACCTCGAAGCATAGCAACTGAAATTTCTGCTGACATTAACCACGGGTCAAAATTTGTTATTTTGTTCTTTCGTAAAATATCATGGGCAGTATCCAATTCATAATAATGAGAAAATAATCTTACTGCACATCGTAGTACAAAACGGTTGTTTGGAGCTAATTGTACGGCAATTTTCATTGCCCTTATCGCTTGTTTTTCTTGCCCAAGTATTGAATAGCATCTTGATAATTCGACCCACGCTATAGGATTATAGGGGAAATCATTAACAAACTTCTTTAATCTTTGTATCTGTAAAAAGTAATCTTCTCTATGCAAACAATTTTCAAGTTGTTTATGTGTAATGTTATCTATCGAACAATCTATTTGTGTTTCAGTAACAGTTGAGAGTATTTTTTTAGAAATATCATACTGTGATTTTGTTACTTCATTTTGCCTATTAACAATAAATTGTGCAGCCTCTTTTACTACTGCATTATCGGCAAAGCCATTCACGATGGAAGCACTTATCAAATCCGCAGCAAAAGAAATTGATTCATTTGCCTGAAAATCTGCAATATAATTATCAATAGATAAATCTGGTTTTACTATTGGATTAAGAGATGAAGCATCTAATTCCCCTAACGCTATGGTTGTGGAAAAAATCCGCCAGTTTGGAATTAATCGTCGTTCTTTTTTTTCAATTATTATAGCCATTACATTTTTATCTTTAATTCGGCTTTCCTTGTTAATACATCAAGTTTGGTAATAAATCTTTCAAGATTGAAACTACTACCAAGTTTATTGGCTACATTTTTAGGGTGTCCTCTTTGCTCTGGAAACGGATAGCATAATAATTCCACTATTTTAGAGATTTCAACTCTAAAATACTCATCATCAAAACTATTCCGAAATTCAATTATTGCATTTGAAAAAGCCTCAATTAAATATGGTTTGATTTCATCGAAAGTACCACGCCATTTTTCCCACCGCAGAGTTTCAGGTAAATGTTTTAATAACAAAGCAGACATACTGATTCCTGCGAAATAAAAGACAATCATACTGCCCAACAAATAACAATCTGTTGCAAATACTCGTTTATTCCAATCAATATCATAATAGCGATACATCATTTCAGGCGGGGCGTAAGTCCAATCACCTGAATATTGTTGTTTGTTGTACTGACTATCAATATCTTTACACATAGACCTGCCTAAATCGCCCAATTTGGAATTTTTGTTAAAAAGTAAAATATTAGACGGCTTTAAATCTTGGTGGAAAACATTGACATTATGGAGTTGTTGCAAACCAACGGCGATATCGTGCAAAGAGTGTAATTTCCATGCAAAATCAAGTTTTTTTGAAAAATCCAACTTGCCTCTTACATCGCCATCAGCAAGTTCAAAAACTAAATAAGGCACAATACCAATAGCATAATTACTTAAAAATTCTTCCCCTGAATCTATAACAAATGCGACTTTTGTAACATGTCTGTTTTTGCAATATTCCGATAAATTTCTTTCATATTTATATGCCGTTGTCATATCTGCAATAATATCAACAACTTGTTTTCCTGTCTCTGAAATTTGCTGAAATTTTGCAAAATCAAATGCTTTTAAAAAATAGGTTTGACTATCTTTCTCTGCCTTGTAACACACTGAGAAAAAAGATCCTGTCGAATTGGCTGTTTTTGTAATTTTTTCAATTACCTTCCAACCTGATCTTAGGGTAAGCCCTAATAGATTATGTGCTGCACTGTCATTCATATTATAATTCTTACTTATTATTAGCAAAACTTCTTTCAAGCCAATTTAATGCCCGTGCCGTAATCTCTTTATACCACTCCTTTTCATCCACACTCGTAGCTGCAATCTCATTTGAGCATTCAAAAAATCGCCTTACTTGCTGTGGTTGAGGTATATATGCAGCTTTATAAGAATCTTCCACCATTTTTTGAAAAACATTCAGAGGTAAAGGCACAATAGTGGATTGACCACCGTAGTAACTGATATTCATTTTATGCAGCGCATAAAAATGAGCGATGCAAGCCTCGTTTATTTCCGGCGCTATGAAAAGACAATAAGACGGTTTGCCTGTTTCTTTCTTTAATTTGGCGAGATGTCGGGTTACAGGCTCGCTTTCCATTTCGTATTGGCGTTGCCCCATTTGCATGGTTACTTCAACGGTTAAACCAAAATCGCCGTAATCGCAAACAATATCCGCTATATTGCCTTGCGCTGTGAACATTGGATTACCGAAATCATCGTATTTCAGATTGGCTGTTACCTGTCCGCCGTCTAACATGGTCATTGCCCGCCAAGTGTTCCATTCAAGCATTAAGGGTGCATCGTACAACGATTTATCTGCTATCTGATTGAAAGTGATATTTATATCGTCATACAAATGGTAATCTTTTATTTCGGTAATTTGTTCGTTGATAATAGCTTCTTTGCGCTTGTTTATTTCATCGTAAAGAATATCCTTTAACTCTATGATTGAAAATGTAATATCTGCTTTTATGTGAGGAAATTCGGATTGGATTTTTCCCAATAATAAATCTTTATTATCGGTAAACAACTGTGGAATTACTGGATTAGCCAGATATTGCGCATACGCTTTTCCGTCATTAACAAAACAAGGTTCTCTATCGGTATGTTGCAGAAAATAATCTACTTCCTGAACTTTTTCGGGCGCGATGGATATGGATTTCCCTATATGCGAAATATTTACAAGTCCGGTCGCCCTTAAATAACGAAACAAAGCATCGGTGTAGTCGCGCATATTGCTTGCCTTCGTTTGCAGGAATTTTGCGAGTGAAGCGTCCTTACTTTCTCGCGTTTTCGTAATACCTGATGTAATCTCTTCGCTGTAAATCACTTTCAGTTCTGCTGTTAAATATTCGTTCCTGAATGATTTATAGTTTTGTTCGGTTTGCGCTTTGGCAATTCGGAACTGTTCTATTTTTGAAACGATATTATCAAATAAACGGTAATCAACTAATTGCAAGCCAAATATCATTAATTCGTCGAATTTCAATGAGCCGAAATAACGGATGAGTCGAAAAATTTCAAGATAGGGTTTAACCCAAAATGCGGCGGCTTGGTCTGTTGGCTTATGATAGGGCGATGGCAGTTGAAATTTCAAAAGCTGCCGTAAAAAGATTTCTTCTTTCCGCTTGCTTTGTATCAACTCTTTTCCCGCAGGCGTTAAGCTAATAGCGGGCGACAGCATAACAAACCCCAATGCTTTCGGCGCTCTGTTTATTCTGTCCCTTGCACTGAATGCAGGGGCGTTACTGCCTTCACCGTTGAAGAAGTTTTCTTCCCGCAAAAGTTGCATAAATGCCGTTTGGGTTTCGGAGTTCCATTTTTTGCCTGCAAAATGAGCATTTAGTAACTCAATTTCGGGAATCATCCGAAACGGCGTTCTTGGAGAAGTCGTGATAAATAAAATTTTGCTGCTTACGTTTGCCATATCAATAGGATGCTGTATATTCTAATTGTTCTGAAAAAAGAGTTTTATGATTTGTCTTGTAGTTTGCAACCAATATATGGGTTGCTACCGACTTAAACCGGTTGCGGATATTGACAGAGTAATTTTTAGCATATTCGTCAATTATCATATCACCGTATAATTTTTCGGTTAGCGGTGTTCTTCCAATTACGAGCAACGCCCTGCAATTCAGATTTTTAAAATCTTTTGCAAGAGTAGCATGACAATCATCGTTAAATCCGTCTTTATATTCTTCGTTTCCATAGTCGGAAAATATACAATCATAAGGCGGGTCTAAAAATATAAAATCATCAGGTTGCGATAAATCAAAAATATCCATGTAATCGGTATTATATATATCTGCGTTTGCCAACAAATTACTATGCTGCTTGGTTACTAACGCAGTATTTAAATGCGTATATCTTCCAAACGGCACATTAAACTCCCCTTTTGAATTGTAGCGTATCATGCCCGAATAGGCGGTTTTATTGATAAAGAAATAAAGCAGGGCGTCGGAATATTTTTTATCTGTCAAGTCGTTAAACATATCCCTGATTTGATAGTACAACGCTTCGTTTTTATCTTCCACCCGCTCATTGGGTGTTTGCCGCTTCAATGTGTCAAATTGCCGACGGTTGGCTTCGTAGGTTTTCTCTATTTCATCCAGTTCCGTGCGTAACACAGGGTAATTATTTTTAACTTCATTATAAAAGGCTATTAATTTGGAGTTTATATCATTGATAATAGCTTGTTTTGGTTCTAAATGGAAATACAATGCCCCACCTCCGAAAAACGGCTCGATATACCGACCTTTATATCTCGGTATATGCCTTTCGATATTGAGGATTTCGTTGGATTTCCCGCCTCTGTATTTGATTAGTGGTTTCATACAGAATTATTTTTTATTATGAAATTTTCCAAATTGTTTTTGCCTTTTCATAAAGATTTTCCGCCCTTAATCCTATTGTTGTTTCATTCCATTCAATTAGTTGCAGATATGTATTCAGGGTTTCAAGGTCTGCTGAAAATAATTTAAGTCCTTTTTCTTTTTTGTCATCCCAATTTGCATCTCTAATCTTTGAATTTAATGGCTGTGTAATAATAGTCAAATTTCCCAGAGTCAATAATTTTCTATCTCTATTTCTTTTTTCATTTTCATCCTCTATTATTCCCCAGTTATTTTCCCATTTTTTAGGCATTATATGTTCCAAACTATACTTGTTTAGACCTAAAAGTTTAGTAGAATGAAGATTATTTTTCCGAATTTTTGTTTCAATAAGATACAATATTCCAGCAGCTTGTTTATTGATTAAAATTGCAGTATTGAATCCTCTGTCCCATAAATCTTCATCAGTTGGCATATAATTTATTTTATCTGATAATTTTTCAATATGCTCCGACAATTGTTCTACAGATAGTATTTCATTTATAATTAAACGGTCTGTAAAAAGTTGATTATAATTCTTTGTATTTGCATGAACAACCATACGTCTCATAATGTATGTTTCCAAATATTCAAATAATTTATTTTTTATATTATCATCTGAAATATTTTTCAAGATATACAATACATAGGGTATAAGCGTGGAATTATCTAATCCGAAAATAACTACATTAATGCGTTCAATCCCTGCATTAGCCGCAAGTTCTCGGTCTGTTATTTCAATATCAAAATTATCTTTGAATATTTTGGCATATTCCTTAATTTCCGAAAGAATACCAGCTTTTTCGTTATGTAAGTAATCTTTGATGAACTTTTTATATGATTCAAATAATTGTTCTACTCTTGAAAATTCAATTTTATCTTCTGTTTTTACATTCAAACTTTTTTCTTGAATTTTAATTTGAAGATACGAAAAGAAAAATAAGTCAATAAAAGTCCTTTTTAATCTACCTGCTGTAATTTCTCTGTCCCAATAATTTTTAGTTTCTTCGTCTTTTTCAAAAATTTCTTTCCAGAATTTATTATATGAATTAATATCTCTGTTGAAAAAATAATTTTTGAGTAATTCTGCCGTTGTTAATGTTACTCCCAACGAATTAATTGTATCAAAAATTTGTTGTTCATCCTCATTTTCCCCAAGGTCTATGCCAACAAATAGCACATTAGACAATATCTTATAAAAATCGACTTTGTCGGGATTTAACTTTTCCTTAAAAAAGTTGTAAGCAGCAACAATCTTGTTGTTATCCTTTATTTCATCCAAATGATTTAAACTTAAGATTTTTGTGAATGATTCAACATCGTTGTGATTGTGCTGTAAAGTAATATCATCACTTATTGTTTTAAATGTGCCTTCAAAAAGTTGATTTTGATTTAATTTCAGGCACAAAACCTTAAATAAAATGC
Organism: Bacteroidales bacterium; assembly: GCA_031257735.1. Lineage (GTDB taxonomy): Bacteria > Bacteroidota > Bacteroidia > Bacteroidales > WCHB1-69 > JAIROC01. Next base: position 8,041 of record JAIROC010000363.1, read on the forward strand.
TCAAAGTTGTAAGTCGTTGTTGTCCATCAATAACTGTTCGTACATCTCCTATTTTGTAATTTGTATTTGTTGGTTGTTGTTTCAAAATTACAGAACCTAAGAAATAGGGTTTATTTGTTAAACAGACATTTTCCATATCTTCTAACATCCTTTCCCATTGTTCATTATTCCAAACATATGAACGTTGAAAAAACGGAATTTCTAAAATCCTTGTCCTATTAAAGATATCGCCAATTGTTTTTTTACCTGCATCCATTTTTGTTATTTAATTCTATTGTATTTAACTTTTTCTTCCGCTACTTTCAAGGCTTGTAAAGCTCTGTCTTCATCCAGAACCTCATAAACAACCTTATCCGAAAGCCATGCAATGATTAGTTCATCTTCATCTACATTGAAATATCCCGCAAGTTTGACAATCTGCTCGCGTGAGGCTTTTCGCTGTCCACGTTCAATTCGGCTCATTATAGCCGGGTCAATATCAAGGTAAGCAGCAATCACTCGCAACGGTAATTGCTTGCTTTCTCGTAATTCTCTTAGTATCTCGCCTATATTTTTCATCCTGATAAATTTTTCTTGACTATTTTTGGCAAAGATACAAATTTATCGGATACCACTACATAAATGCAACGAAAAAGTTATCAACATTTCAAATCCTTTTTATCATCACAGGGAAGATGACCGTG
>JAIROC010000469.1 GCA_031257735.1 Bacteroidales bacterium
AATAAACAAAAGAAAATGATGCTCGCTATTGTCTGAATCAGAATGAGCAGAATGAAATAGTGAAGAACAAACCGAACAACGCCGTCGTTGCGAGGAGCGCAACGACGTAGCGCCCGTAAGAACAGCGGAGCTAATCCCTAACAATCAATGCGTTCTTTGGTTAGGGATTGCTTCGCTGCGCTCGCAATGACGGCGTTGTTTGGACGGTGTTGATGATTAATTTTTTATACTTTATAGACAGACTCTAATTACTATATTGTTTTATCATCGTTTTCTTTTTTATCATCATTTTCTTTATTTTCATCGTCTTCTTTTTTTGCATGTCGTCCTTTGATGTCATGTATACGTCTGGAGTTAAAGTAAGTAGCTACAAAAGTATCATCTTTTATATATGCTTCTACGAGGTCGTCAAGTGTTTTGAGTTGTTTACGAAGTTGTTTAAGCAATTGTTCTATATGTGTTGTAGCTTCCATACGTTCATCAACAATAGTATCACGTTGAGCGTAGAGTGTTTGCAATTGATTGGCAAGATTTTTCAAATTATCTACCATTTTTATATCTATCTCATATTCGGCAAGGTCGTTGAGATATTCCATACAGATACTCGCCATCATGTTAGCAATACTAAATAAGTCATTTTCTCTTAAAGCATGGAGACCAGAACGTGAAAAATTCGTTTTTTCGAGTAAGACCTCATTTTCTGTTACTCCTGCGTATGTTCTCACGCACAATGCTACTTGATATAATGTTGATTCTAAAACATCTCGAGTTTGTTCTTTGGATGCTGTATGTCCTACGGGATTATTTTCTGTTTGTTTGATGCTGGCAGCTTTAATTTCCTCCACAGTTTGGTTTACTTTGTCTCTGTGCGAAGCCACTAATTTTATATTAGCCCATACATTCTTGTAATTTGTAAAAAGTTGCAATACGGCAATTGCCATGTTCAAATAATTATTCTGTGTTTTTCTCATATACTTTATCTTTATTTTTAGTTTAGACGGCAAAGGTACACTTTTTATTATATCGAAGAAAGAAAAATCGATATAAAATGCACCTAAAAATTATTTACCACTATCTATCAAACTATTAATGACGATTTTTTCTTTTTTCAACATGAAAAAAAATTACATTTCGTCGTCTAAAAATATTTTTTCGTCGTCTATAATTCATTTTTCGTCGTCTAAAAATATTTTTCCGTCGTCTATAATTCATTTTTCATCGTCTATAATTTATTTTCCGTTGTCTAAAAATATTTTTCCGTCGTCTATAATTCATCTTCCGTCGTCTATAATTCATTTTCCGTCGTCTATAATTCATTTTCCGTCGTCTATAATTCATCTTCCGTTGCCATTTGGACATTTTCCGTTGCCATTTGGACATCTTCCGCTGCCATTTTGACATCTTCCGACGGCATTTGGAAACTTTCCGACGGTATCTGGAAACTTTCCGACGGCATCTGGAAACTTTCTGACGGCATTTGGACACTTTCCGACGGCATTTGGACACTTTCCGACGGCATCTGGACACTCTCTGACGGCATTTGGACACTTTTCGCTGCCATTTTGACAGTCTTAGCCATTGATATGAGAATACTATAGATTTTTTAACCACAGAGGACAGTAAAGAACACAGAGGAAAGTCTGTTTTAGGCAATGTACGTTAGTTCATTATTATATTGAACCGAATAATTGATTTTTTAATAAGGTAATAAGGTTAGGTGTGTGTGTTATCAATCCCTTGCTACTAAGGTTATTTGTTGGGAAAATAAGCTTGGAAATAAGGTTTTATTATATTCTGCTCATTACCTACGGGCTTATGAGTTATGAGTTATGAGTTAGGCTGACGCAAACTAAAATAACTCATAAACCATAACCATAACCCCGCTAGGACATTCATATCAATAGAAAAAGCAATTAAATTCGTTGTGGAACTTCATGTGGAGTTCTATTTTGTTGGGAGCTATTCGTTTTCTATTGATATGTAAGCCTTAATGGGCTATTCTTAGCCCGAACTTGGGGAATAACAATAAAGGGCTGAAAGCCCGAAATCAATAGCACAGGGCAACGCCCTGTTTAACGTAAGTCTCTAAAAACTAAGCCCTGAAAGGGCGTAATCAATTACACGGGAAAACAGCAAGGGGATTAACTCCGCTGTTCTTACGGGTGCGGGGCAAGCCCGCAATGACGGCGTTGGTTGGACATCATCATACGTTAGCTCATTTTCACTCGTAAGAGCAGCGTAGCTCATTTTCAATTAATGAAGCGTCAGCTCATTTCATTTTCAATTTTCAATTTTCAATTTTCAATTGATAAAAGAGCAGCGTAGCTCATTTTCAATTAATGAAGCGTCAGCGTATTTCATTTTCAATTTTCAATTTTCAATTTTCAATTGATAAACTTAGTTTATCGTCTTTTTTTTCAATGACTTTATTTTCCAGTAGCCAACGGATGATCCGTATTAATTTTTCTTTGGGATAGCGTAATTTTTCTATCAAAGTGTCTACCTCCAAATCTTCATTTTGCAATAGGAGGAGAATATTATTTTTCCACACCTCAAATTCTTCTTTTTGTATTCTTTCTCTGTTTTGTTGTAGACAGACGTCGCATTTTTCACAGCGGAGTGTTTTATTTTCGCCAAAATAGTTAAGTAATAATTCACTTCTGCATTTGTTGTTGGATGTTACGTAATGTATGGTTTCATCTATGCGTTCTTTTTCTGTTTTTTTCCTGTCATCGTATATTTGTTGAGCAAAAGATAGATGTCGTGTTTCTATTCTATCCTGTAAAAATGTAAGTCTTGGGTTTTCTGTTTTGGGTTGATATATAATCACAGATTTACTGTCTAATTGTTTTAGCGCTTCTATAACAGTGTCAAGCGGAAGTCTTGCATTAGCTGCCAAATATTTTTCTTCGACAGGAACAAATAAAGAAAACAAGCCTGCATAAGACCGCAACAACAGTTTAATAAAATTATCATATTTTTCATTTTCTACTTGAAATCGATATAAATCATCACGTGTAAGAGGAATATGAATTTTTGAGGAATTATTTGCTGCTTCCGTCATAGAAATAAAACCTGCCCGTTCAATAAAGCGCAAACTGTTAAAGACAATCAACATTTTAAACTTGTAATGCTGTATAAATCGGTATACATCGAAATCGAAGGAAGCGCCTGCTCCATTTCCTATTGGAATTTGAAAAAAATTACATAAGGCTTGATAGACATCCCGTATTATTTCAAGAGACGGATAAGTATTTTCGTAGGATTGGTACATATTCATAATATCGTTATTTTCGTACAACAGAATAGCATAAGCCTGTTTTTCATCGCGACCTCCTCTTCCAGCCTCCTGAAAATACGCTTCCAAACTGTCGGGAATATCTACGTGAATAACAAAACGAACATCTGGTTTATCGATACCCATTCCAAAAGCGCAGGTCGCTACAATTACTTTGATTTTGTTTGTTATCCAATGATTATGTTTTACTTCCCTTTCTTTCATTGTCAAGCCTCCGTGATAGAAATCGGCAGAGATATTGTTTCGTCTCAAAAAATCAGCAACTTCTTTTGTTCTTTTGCGTGAACGAACATACACTATGCCTGATCCCGGTGTTTTGGATACAATCTGCAATAAACGATTGAGTTTATTTTCTTCTTTGAAAACAAAATAAGTAAGATTATGCCGATAGAAACTTTTACGAAAAACATTTTCTTCTTTAAAGTTCAATCGGAACTGAATATCTTTGATCACTTCATTTGTAGCTGTTGCAGTGAGCGCTAATACAGGGACAGTTGTCGGTAACAAATCCCTGAACATTGCAATATCCAAATAGGGAGGACGAAAATCATATCCATATTGGGAAATACAATGCGCTTCATCAACTGCAAGCAGATTAACATTCATCTGTTGTATAGTATTTTTCAGTAATTCATTTTTCAGTCGTTCAGGGGAGAGGTAAAGGAATTTAATTTTTCCATGAACACAGTCGCGGAGAACCAACTCAATTTCTCTTGGATGTAAAGCAGAATGAATGCTAGCAGCAGGAATTTTTTTAGACAATAAATTTTCTATTTGATCTTTCATTAAGGCTATCAAAGGAGAAACGACAATACAAATACCCTCTTTTGCGATGGCAGGAATCTGAAAACAAATAGATTTTCCGCCTCCTGTCGGAAGTAATGCAAGTGTATCTTTCCCTGCCAATACAGACCGAATAATCTCTTCCTGTACAGGTCTAAAAGAAGAATATTTCCAATACTGTTTCAAAATAGCATGTATATCCATAGCCTATTGTAAGAAATTTACAAACAACTTTATGGGGTAATGATCACTGTCAGACCTCTATTAAGCATGGCTATTGCTATCGGTTTAAGTTTGGCGTATAATCCCCATAAAATATCGCATTTTCCATGATTATGAGCAATAAACGCACACTGATACGCTTGTTCATAAGAATGGTTACATAATTCCATTAGATTGTCTATAACATAATCAAATGTATTAAAATTGTCATTGATAAGCCATAATGTATAACTATCTTCGCTGAATACGTCTTCCTGTATTAGCTCTTCGGCTTGATGTTTTTCTTTACCATTCATCTACTATCACTTTTGAAGGTTGCATACCTCCTTCAATATTTTCCATTAATTTTTTAGCGCCTTCATCTATTTGATGAAGATGATCATAGCGAACTGCTGTCCATTCGGGACGTGAAGTATCTAACCATTTCTCAATAGGAAATTGAGCCTGTTCCTTTTTATATAAATTTGTGATAGTGTAACGATAACGATTTTCTCTTGCTTCAATAGTTAGCGTATAATAAACATATCCAGCTGAAGTACGTGTAACGCCATCTTTGGCAAGCGTATAAATAGGTATATTGGACACGCATTCCAATATGCCCTGCTGTTTATTTGCTTTTTGAATTACTGCTACGGGATTTTTATAATATTTATTTGCCCATTGATAGGCTCTGTCGTACAGTTCGGCAGGAGTTCCTTTCATCTGAACGACATTTTTATACGTTACCAATTGGGTATTTTCATCAATTGGCATATTGGGAAATGATGAATGAACTGTTTTTTGTCCAAAAGAACAAACCGAAATCATTACAAAAACAAAAACGATACTCGAAATTCTCAATGTTGTATTCATATTTTAACTTTTAATTATTCTGTTGTATGTACAATATGTGTAATTATATAAATGCTTTTCATCTGCGTTACAATTAATTTCTTCTATTTGCTTCCACTGCGAAAAATCAATTTCGGGGAAAAAAGCATCCGCATCCAAAAAAGCCATATCTATTTTAGTGAGATACAATTTTGATACCAACGACAAAAACTGTTTATAAATAGAAGCGCCTCCCATGATAAAAACAGTTTTATCTTCTTTTATCATTTCTAAAGCCTCATCAATAGAATAAGCCATTTCACATCCAGAGAATTGTTGCTCCTTATCAAACGACAACACTATATTTCTGCGTTTGGGCAATGGCTTAACCGGAAGCGAATGATACGTATTTTCACCCATAAGAACAGTTGTATCAAGCGTTAATTGCTTAAAACGTTTCATATCATTGGGCAGGTGAACAAGGAGTTGATTATGCCTGCCGATTTCATTGTTTTTGCCTACGGCAACAATGATAGAAAGATTGTCATATACCATTGTTTATATTTTTTGGGGTTTCAACAATGTTTTTATGGTTGTATGAATATCATTTACGTGGATACGGTCTTGTTTCATTGTATCTCTGTAACGAATGGTAACTGTATTATCTTCCATTGTTTGATTATCCACTGTAAGACAAAATGGAGTTCCTATCGCATCCTGACGACGATAACGACGTCCTATAGTATCTTTCTCGTCATATTGGCAATTAAAATCCTCCTGTAAGTCTGTTAGAATTTCGTATGCTTTTTCTGACATACCGTCTTTTTTCACCAAAGGCAAAACCGCCACTTTATAAGGCGACAAAAAAGATGGAATATTCATGACCGTACGTACTGTACCGTCTTCCAATTGTTCCTCTTTATAAGAATTACTGATAATTGCCAAAAACATACGGTCTAAACCGATAGACGTTTCCACAACATAAGGTACATAACTTTCATTCAATTCGGGGTCGAAATACTGTATCTTTTTTCCTGAAAACTGTTGATGAGCATTTAAATCAAAATCCGTTCTCGAATGAATACCTTCCAATTCTTTAAATCCAAAGGGAAATTCAAACTCTATATCGGTAGCGGCATTAGCATAATGGGCTAATTTTTCATGATCGTGAAAACGATATTTTTTTTCATTGCCAAGAGAATAATGCCATTTTATACGTTCTTCTTTCCAATGAGTAAACCATTTTATCTCATCACCGGGACGAACAAAAAACTGCATTTCCATTTGTTCAAATTCTCTCATGCGAAAAATAAACTGACGAGCGACAATTTCATTTCGAAAAGCCTTGCCTGTTTGTGCAATGCCAAAAGGTATTTTCATTCGTCCTGTTTTTTGCACGTTGAGAAAGTTTACAAATATTCCCTGTGCTGTTTCTGGGCGCAAGTATACAATATCGGTTGTGTCTGTTGTTGATCCCATTTGAGTGGCAAACATCAGATTAAACTGACGAACTTCCGTCCAATTCCTGCTCCCTGAAACAGGACAAACAATTCCCAAATCATCAATGAGTTCTTTCATGCCAATCAAATCATTTGCCGACATTGTTTCTACAAAACGTTTGTTTATTTCATTTATACGTGTTTGATATTCCAAAACGCGTCCATTTGTCTGGCGAAACATAGGCTCATCGAAGTTTTCAAATCGTTTTGCCGCCTTATCTACTTCTTTCTGTATTTTATCTTCTATTTTTTGGATATAATCTTCTATCAAAACATCGGCACGGTATCGTTTTTTAGAATCTTTATTGTCAATCAACGGATCATTAAAAGCGTCTACATGTCCAGATGCTTTCCAAACGGTTGGATGCATAAAAATTGCCGTATCTATTCCGACTATATTTTCGTGCATTTGCACCATTGCCTTCCACCAATACTGTTTGATATTGTTTTTCAATTCTACGCCCAATTGTCCATAATCATAAACAGCGCTTAATCCGTCATAGATTTCGCTGGACGGAAAAATAAACCCATATTCTTTTGAATGTGATATTACCTTTTTGAATAAATCTTCGTTACTTGACATTATCTTTATTTAAACTGTCATCAGGGCTGCAAAGATACAATTTTTTTAGTTGGAAAGTGAAAGTTGAAAAGTGTAATTTTGCACCCATGCAAGAATATTCGTCAAAATTATTGGAAAATGCAATTAATCAGATAGCTAAACTGCCCGGAATAGGCAGAAGAACTGCTATAAGGTTGGCGTTGTACTTTCTTAAACAGTCATCGGAAGATGTATCTGCATTTGTATCGGCTATTACAGTAATGTGTAAGGATATATTTTATTGTAGTAGTTGTCACAATATTTCGGACAGTGAAACGTGTGAAATTTGTCGCAATCCACGAAGAAACAAAGCTCTTGTTTGTGTGGTACAAGATATTCGGGATGTTATTGCTATTGAAAATACTCATGCGTATCAAGGTGTTTATCATGTTCTAGGCGGTGTTATTTCTCCTATGAACGGAATAGGGATAGAGGAGATAAATTTGCAATCATTGTTTTCGCGTTTGACAAATGAAGCTATTGAAGAATTGGTTTTGGCGCTTCCTTCTACTACGGAAGGTGATACAACAGGATATTATATCTATAAATATGTACAATCTATGAAGTATCCTGTTAAGGTAACCGTTATTGCACGCGGATTGGCAGTTGGTGATGAATTGGAATATGTTGATGAAATCACATTAAGCAGGTCATTACTGAACAGACTTGATTTTGAATTATCCATTTTGAAAAAATAGTCTCAGGATGAAATTTGATTTTTTTGACTTCTTTTCGCAGACGCTTATTATTACATTGGTTGTAATCCTGTTGATGATGCTTATTGAATATGTCAATGTCAAAACACGGGGAAAATTACTTTTCTTTCTCAAAAATCATCCCAGAACACAGATTTGGATAGGTGCATTATTAGGATTAATTCCGGGATGTATTGGTATTTTTGCTATTGTGTCGTTGTACACGCATCATTTGGTAACTTTTGGCGTCTTACTTGCGGCTGCGATTACAAGTTTTGGGGATGAGGCATTCTTTATGATTTCACTCATCCCCCAAAAAACGCTTATACTTGTTTTCATTTTATTTGGACTTGCTATTATGGCGGGATATATTGCTGATTGGGTATCGAAAAAAAGAAAACTAACACAATCGATAGCGCAGGAAGACGCTTTTAAGGTACATCATCAAGATACCTGTACGGCACATCTACATAAGGGTACTCACTATGTTTTCGGTAAGATTTCCATTCGTCGCATTTTGACTATTCTTGTTGTAGGGACTTTTATAGTAAGTATATTGACAGGGTATTTAAGTCACAATCATTTAATATCAGACAGTTTTTCTATTCACACGCAGGGCGAATGCCACGTTCATCAAGTAGAGACCGATAATAATTCGCATGGACACACTCATATCCATACCGAACATGAACACAGTCCTTTTTCTGGGGAGAATTTAGTTTTTCTCATTGTTGCTTTTGTCAGTTTCATACTGTTGCTTACGGTAAGCAATCATTTTTTTGAAGAGCATATTTGGAATCATGTTATCCGAAAACACTTTTTGAAAATCTTCATTTGGGTATTTGTCATTACGCTTATTATGAAGATAACAGGATTGTTTGTAGATGTAAATGTTTTATGTTATCAGGCATGGGGGAAAATGATTTTATTATTATTTGCCTTACTCATTGCTTTATTACCGGAGTCGGGTCCCAACCTGATTATTTTATTTCTTTATATGGATGGAATTATTCCATTTAGTACTTTAATTGCAAATTCTATTTTGCAGGAAGGACATGGCGGGTTGCCTCTTATCGCAGAAAAATCAAAAGACTTTTTTAAACTGAAACTTATAAAGTTTGTGATAGCCCTCCTGACAGGACTGTCTGGATTGTTTTTGGGCTTTTAGCGCTTGATTTGATTGCGATGATACGATATTGTTTTACTTGAAAGTCAAAGAAAATACGAAAAGAAGTTGTATCTTTGCACCGCAAAAAATAATGGTATATTATTTGAAAAGAATTAAACAGTTGAGAGAAAAAATTACAGTAATAGTACAACTCTTACGAGGCTGTGTGAAAAGTATTTTCGTAACAACAGAGATCGTCATTGCGAGGAGCGCAGCGACGTGGCAATCCCTAACAATCAATGCGTTTTTAGTCAGGGATTGCTTCGTTGCGCTCGCAATGACGGCGTTATGGGTTGCCTTTTTGGCTTTTCACACAGCCTCTTACAAACAGAATAAGTCTTGAAAAAGAACTGATGAAGAAATAAAAATGAAACGATTGAACTCATACCTTAAGTTATCAATAATTTATATCTTATCATTGGTTTATTATAAATGAGATAAATACTAAAACACATGGATAGTAATAGAATTACAAAACATATCGACAGACTTCTTTTAGACCCAAACAATTATCGATTTGTTGATAAGGTTGAATATAAGGTTATACCTGACGAACAAGTTTCAGATGAAAAGGTACAGCAACGGACTTTTAATTTTATTGTAGGAAAAAACAATGAAAATATCAATGATCTTATTGTAAGTTTTAAAACCAATGGCTTTCTGGATATTGGTCAAATACAGGTAAAGGCTATTGGCGATAAGTATCTCGTGTTAGAAGGGAATAGGCGTGTAGCTACTTTAAAATTTCTCTATGATGAATTTAAAAGGGGAAACGATGTCGGAAAACTTATTGAAAGTAATTTTAAGAGTATCAATATTGTTGAAATTACAGAGGAAGATCCTGCCCAGCATTTAATTACTATGGGGCTTCATCACATTAGTGGTAAAAAACGGTGGAGCGCTGTAAATGAAGCGCAATTTGTTTCGGATTTACTATACAAATACAACAAGACAGAAGAAGAAATCTGTAATTCTTTGGGGATAACCAAACAAAAACTCCGTAGAAATTTACGCACTTTGTCTCTTATCAAGCAATATAAGGATAGTGATTATGGAGACCAATTCAAAACAGAAATGTATTCCATTTTTGAAACTACCGCTGGAAGTCTCCCTATGAAAGAATGGATTAAGTGGAATGAACTTGATTATAAGGCAACAAATATGGTTAATCTCGAACGCTTTTTTTCTTGGATTTCGCAAACGGAAGAAATTGAAAGCAATGACAGTGGAGAAGAACACACTGTTATCAAAGAACCCATTATCAGCCAATATCGACAAATTAGAGAATTAGCAGCTTTCATAAACGATGAAAAAGCCGTTGAGCGAATGGAAAAAAGTCGGAGTATAGCAGAAGGTTATTCGTTAAGTGATGAGGTAGGGGAAACGAAACTTAGAAATGCATTAGCTAATATAAAAACAGATGTTCATGCTATTTTTAATTTCAGTGAATATATGACGAATGAAGACTTCTCGGAAGTATTGAAATTGAGAGATAAGTTAGATAGATTAACCCCTACAAATTTTGCCCTGATTAAAGTAAATGAAAAGAATGCAGCAAAATATTTTCAAAGTGTTCATAAACATTTTGAAAATATAAATATAATACAGTACAGGAAATTATATGATATTCATGTAAAGAATTTGTCGCGTATAAACATTTTTGCAGGCGGAAACAATCTGGGAAAAACTTCCGTATTAGAAGCCTTTTATTTGTTATCTCAACTTAATGACATGAATGCTCTTTTTGAATTGGAACGCTATAGAGGAAAGTTTTATAATGAATTTCAATCTAAATGGTTTGATAAAAATATTACAAATGGAATTAAAATTTCTGGAATATTTAATGAGATAGCTTCTGATATTTGTATTCAAAAAGAAGATACAACAGAGAATATTGATAAGATAGATTACTTATCTACCATTAAAATTGAAGCGCAAGTTGATGGGACAGAATTAGAAAGTTGTGTTCATTTATATAACAACAGAGAACCTGATTTACGATATGCAAAAATGCAAACACTTTGTCAGAGTGCATTAACAAGTCCATACAGATATAACATTAATCTGCTAAGTAAAGCGCATAATCATGCTATCCGTGAAAAATATTTCGATGACATTGTTGATTTTATTCGTGAACACATGGATGCATCTATCGAAAAAATAGATTTGGTAGAAAACAACCGTTTCATGGTAACTTCAACCAAATTAAATACGGCAATTGATATTACCAAGTATGGGGAAGGAATGCAGCGTGTCTTTGAAATTGCTCTTTTAATGGGATATAATGCAAATGGAATACTTTGTATTGACGAGATAGATTGTGCTATTCATCATTTGCTATTAGTTAAATTTTCAAGATTTCTGCAACAGTTAGCAATCAAATTTAATGTTCAGGTATTTTTATCAACGCACAGTAAAGAATGTATTGATGCTTTCATTGAGGCAAAATATAATGACAATAAAGAAATTACAGCATATTCACTTGCAGAAGAGAACGGAAAAATTGTATGCAAATATGTAAGTGGTGAGCGGTTAGAGTCATTAATTCAATCTATAAACTTTGATATTCGATAGTTATGGCTAAAAATATTATTTTCATTTTAACAGAAGGCGATCATGATGCGGCATTTATTTATCGGATATTAAGAACGAATGGAATGATGCCTAAACATAATATTGCTATTAAAGATTACCCTTCCCCTTTAAATGAATTAATGAAAAGTCAAATTTCGTTAGTTCCGATAGATGAATTGAATATGGAAATTGCTCGTTCAAAGTTTTTACCTTCGTACATAATGCAAAAAGACGATAATATAATATCAATCTACAGAGTTGGTGGAGTTTCTAAAGAAACAGTTAGAGTAAACTTTATAAAGGAGATCAATTTCTGGAATAGTTCTGATCAGGATGCTATTCAAGTATTGAAAGATACACATATAGGTATACTGTTCTTTTTTGATGCAGACAAACAAGGCATAGATAAAAGAATTGAGCAAATCAAAAAAGAACTAAAATTGTCTTTTCCCGAAGACGAAGCAAAAAACATTGATAAGTTAATAAATAAAGAAATATTTCCTGTTGGAAACATCTATACAGGAGGATTTATCTTTGGTGAACACGGAAAACAGTTTGGAATATTGGAAGATATTTTAATTCCATTAATGAAGAAAGATAATGATGATATTTTTAGTGCGGCAGAAAACTTTTTGGATATTCACGAAACAACAACTTTATTTAAAGGCAAAATAGAATACGATGGAGAAAGGAAGAAGAAAGTCAATGGAAAAAAATATGCGCATAAAAAGTCATTAATTGGTACTGTCGGACAGTTACAAATATCAGGTAAATCCAATATAGTCTGTATAAGTGATGCAGATTATTTGACAGATGATAAAATAAAAAATAATCCTGCTTGTATAGATATTTATTCTTTTATTCAAAAAACATTGAAATAGAAAATAATAAATAGGTTAGCGGAGGGGCTAAGAGCATAATTAGTGTCTGTCTATATAGTCAGAATATTTCCAGATAATGTTCACTATTCTTCAATGAGGCGCTATTGAGAAAGGCATCTTGTCCCGTAGGGACATTTTTCCTTCGCAATGATGACGCTGATTAAGCGGTTTCGTGCGTCAGCCTAATTCATAATTCATAATTCATAATTGTACTTTAAAGACAGACACTAATTAATTATCATTATCTTTCCACTCCGATTATTATTCTGGGTGATTTGTTATTGGATATGACTTTCAGTTGAAATGTTCTTTTGGTTTCGCAGATGCCTTTGGAGACAGTGTAGGTTACATAACTCTTTCCCGCTGCTTCTCCCTTTACTATAACGGAGTTCGTGGTGAAATTGGAAAAACTTATGTTGGTATTGTTTTTTGTCCAGACGCCACCGGAAGTGGTGTTGGATAATACTAACGTATTGCCGACACAAACTATGTTATCACCCGTTATTTCGTCCGGATTAAGGTAAGGATTTACCGTGATGTCTATGGACGCGGAACAGCTGCCTCCAGAGATAGTATCCGTGAAAGTGAGTTTCGCATCACCTGCGGATTTTCCTACTATAGTCCCGTATTTGACGACATCCACAATGTCTGGTCTATCGCTTTCCCAATAACCTCCGACGTCGGGGTAGAGATAAGCAGTGAGACCGATGCAAATGGTATCTATTGTCATCCTGACTTGAGGTAAGGAAAAAATTGTTATCTGTACCGTATCGCTGGGAACATGTCCGCAAACATTGCTTGCTACTCGACGATAATAAGTCGATTGTGCGGCTGTTCCGTCTACGGAATAGGCTTGGACAGTAGCCGTTCCGATGGCAGTGAATATTTCGTTGTCCTGACTGCTTTCCCATTGATAGCTACAAATGCCGCTACCGCCGGTAGGCGTCGACATTGTTCCAAGAGATATCAATGGTTGTATGCCCGAACAATAGGTCTGCGAAGTACCTATTGACCCGCCGTTTAACGGCGCATAAACTTTTACGCGTACCGTATCGATATAAGTACAATTCTCGGATGTCAAGGTGATGAGATAGGTTACCGTTATGGAATCACTCACTGTATTATTGGTCAATATTTCGTCAATATTTTCATTTGTACCTGTAGCGGGTGGGGATGTTATACCAGTTACGGCAGCTCTGCTCCATGAGATAACAGTCTTTGGTTTTGCGGTTGTTGCGGTATAAGTGAACCTTTCACCGGAACATAGCGACAACTCCCTTTCCGAACTCAATACGGGTATGGGATCAGCAATGATGGCAAGCATTCCTTCGGCGCATTGAGAAGCAGGTAAACCGTCATCTTTCACGTTGTAGACGATGTCAAAAACATAACTGTCAGAGAAAGTAACGCCGGCTTTCACTGTCAGGGTTACGGTTGAATCGACTGCATTTACGGTCAATCTTGCCACTGCGGTATCTGTTTCATCGAAAAATTTAGCGCCTGTGAGAAATACTTTATTATCATTAATGTCATTATCATTTTTCAGGACATTTACGCTTATCGTTCGGGATGTGTCGGAAAGACATAATATAGCCGTATCGTTATTTACCGATGGAGCGCTGTTTGAGTTACATTCCATCACGGACGGTTTGGTTAAGCCTGTGGAGAATTGCAAATCATAAGAATCGGGATCATAGTATAAGAGCATTTTACTATAACGATCGCTCAAGGACGTTACCAAATTCGGATGGGAAACGATGCCCACATTGGAGTCGTAAGCCAAGACGACATAGATATTATTGTCGGGACCTAATTTCAAACCGCCACCACGGGGGGAATATGTTCCAGAATAGTTCCAATACTGAATACTTGACACATATTTAAGACCCGTTCCTGTTATTTCGTATTGACACAGCATAGGCGTACCGCCAGCCTTTGTATATCCTGCCGCATACAGTTGTTTACCGTCGGGTGAAAATTCTACCCCATAAGCAAGACCGTCTATTTTGTGCGTGGAAGGAGTGGTATGTAGAGCGCCAAATGTTCCGTTAGTATTGTTGAAATCAAAGACATCAACTGTTTCGTCGTCGCTATTGGCTATGGCTATACGATTGTTTTGCGGAGATGCTTTCAGCGTATAGGTATGGTGAGATAAGTTTGTTGAAAGCTTTGCCGTATGCAGCACGCTGCTTACAGGGGGAAGGCTTGCTACATCTACAGAACAAACACGCAATTCATGATGCTGACTTGTTTTATAGGCATAAATTAACCAATACTTATGGGCTTCATTAGAGGCAAGCAGTTCTATCGATTCGGACATGCCAGAACCGACAGCTTCTACGACAAGAGAATCTACTATTTTTCCTTTGCCGTGATCTTCATTCATATCTATGGTATACGCTTTTAATCCTCTGTTACCGTCTTCATACGAGTCCGTTACTGAAAAGAGAAGATATTTGTTATTTCCCATATAACAGGCGGCGAGACCGTCGGCTACAGATTGATGTCCCATAAAATGACCATTTTCCATGGGTTCGTGAAGACTGTTGAATAACTGATTATGGCTCGAATAAAAGATTACTTGACCGTCGCAGTAGGGAGATGACACGACCAAGGAATTTTCGTGTGAATTGACTTTCGATTCTCCCGAAGCATCCGTTGCCGAATAAACGCCGTTATTGTTCACAAAACGTATACCCTGTGAATTTTCTCCGTAATACCATACATTGTCTACAAAGGCGGAAGCGGAGGGGTTTACGTAAATGTAAACGGAAGCTGTGCTGGTCTCATTGTTACAACTTATGCGGTAAACTAACGTATCCCACCCCGACAGAGTTCCATCGTAGACGATTTCGTTGCTATTATTAACGGTATACGAGCCTTTGAGTATGTCTATCTTTATGGGCGTACATTGGGTTGTATCGTTGGACAGTACATTTATATGGATAGGCATGTCATCGCAGGAAACATTTGTAACAGTATCGTTATGCGCACAAATATGTTTTACCGTTATCGTAACCGTATTACCTGTATCTGTTTCACAGATAGCAGTACCGCTTTTGGCTATCAGACGATATTTTGTTGATTGTATCAAGGCAGGAGGGGTATAGTTCAGGGACGTACCATTTGTGCCGCTGGTAATGTTTTCCCACGAACTTCCCCCGTTTGTACTTTCCTGCCATTGATAAGTCATGGCAATGCTACCGCCTGTGGCTGCTGTTGATGTCAGTTCGGCGGGAGCGGTATTGTGACATATTGTCTGGTCAGCGCTGGCGATGCCTGATATTACAGGCGTTACTACCCGTACTCGGATAATATCCGACATCGAACGACAATTATAATTATCTATATTATCATAATTAGCTACTGCCAAACGGTAATATCCCACATCCGATAATGTTGCAGCATTGATTGATAACTCACTGCTTACTGTTCCGTCGGTCGATTCATCTGCCGTGTTAAAAATAACTTTCCAATCATCAGGATTATTTATATCTTCTGTATTTTTTTCCCAACGGTAAGACAAATTATCGCCATACGTTTCGTCATCGGTATAAGTAGCTGTAGCAGTAAATGTACTTCCGACGCACAGTAACGTATCCAGATTTGTTAGTTGTGGCAATAATACAGGCGGAGCACAAAGACGTATTTCGATGTCGTCCATGACAAAATCGTTACCAGTTCCTCCTTCTCCATTATTATAAATTCGCATGATAACAGAAGAATGATTAACATTATTAAATGTAAATCCATACTGTAACCAGACTAATCCTGTATTGGCGTCGTTGCGAGGCAATATCCCTGTATAATACGAGGCTAAAACATTACCTGCTGTGTCGCTTAATTCTATTTTGAGATGAGGTTCTTTCGGAAGTACGCCCGGTTTACACAGATTTGACAGCCACGCTGAAAAATATAAATCGACATTTGCACAAAGATTATCGATACGATATTCATAGAATTTACTTGGCGTCCACCCTGCATTAGCCAAAAACATATAACCTTTAGTAATATCGTTGGGATAAGTGTGGTCGCTGTATCCTCCATGCCAATAAGCAGAATTTACTGTATGTGTAATAGATTTTTTAGTAATTGCATAGAATCCTTCACCTTCAATACATCCCGAGGCGGACGCAGCGTCGCAGAAAGTATAATCGACAATACCACTGCCTAATGCCGTTGAACTGCGTTCGGGGTAGGTTTCATTATTTCCATTTCCGCCATAGTCTTCCTTAAATAATACTGTCCCTGTGGACGCGCAATTTGTCGGATTGATTACGCCACAGTCGCCAAGTTCTATGACCACAGGATAGCGAACAGGGAAATATTTTGAGCCATATCTCGGTTCTACCCAGAGTGTATCTGCAAGCGCAGAAGTTTTCGTCATTGTATAGGAATTGTCTGATTGTAGCGGAAGAGGTGTTGTCTCTGTGAGAAACCAATAAAATTTCACATTGTTTATTGGCGTCAATTCCACAGTTACCGATACGCCTTCGCAGGCAATATATTTCTGCGATAGCGGCTTTAATGGAATTACTATTACAGAATCAGTGTATGCCGGATCACAGTTTCCGCTTGTTACTTTGCGACGATAATATGTTATTTCGGTGATTGTATCGGGAGATAATGTTTCCTGCGTTGAATCCTGAATATCTGTCCAAGACGTACCCTCAATCCTTTTTTGCCATTGGTAATTGTAAGTTCCTGTTCCGCCGGATGCGGACGTCGAAGTTAAGGATGCCGGTCTTTGTCCGGATAAAATGGCTTGATGCGCGGCTATTGTTCCAGCGGTTAGTTGCTGTAATACCGTTATCGTAACTATATCACTCGTATTTGTTTCGCAGGGGGCAGTACCGCTTTGGGCTAGCAGACGATATTTTGTTGTTTTCGTCAAGGCAGGAGGGGTATAAGTTAGAGCTGTTTCGCCAATAATATTTTCCCATGAATTTCCCCCGTCTATACTTTCCTGCCATTGATAAGTAATGGCAATAGCGCCGCCTGTGGCTGCTTCTGATGTCAGCGGATTGGGTTGAGTGTTGTAACATATTGTCTGATCGGCGCTGACTGTACCTGCAAATACAAGCGAAGGCATAACGCGCAAACGGATTATTTCCGACATTGCGCGACAATTGTAATTGTTTATGCTTATCGAATTAGCTACCGCCAAACGGTAATATCCCTCATCTGATAATTCAACAGGATTGAGTAATAACTCACTGTTTACCATTCCGTCGTTCGAGACATCTTGCGTGTTATCAATAACAATCCAGTCGGAGGGCTTGTTTATATCGCCTGTATTTTTTTCCCAACGGTAAACCAGATTATTGCCGAAAGTTCCGTCGTCGGTATAATTACCTTCGAAAGTAATTGATGAGCCAGCGCATACGGCTGTATCGGGTTGCGGGGTTTTGGTTAGCGTTACAGGCGGGAAGCAGGCGCGTATTTCTATATCGTCGAGCGCAAAATCGTTACCATAACTTCCTGTTCCATTATTGATGATTTTCAATATGATGGATGTAACGCCAGCGGGTACGGTAAAATTAAATCCACGCTGTCGCCACGTCGAATCTCCGTCATTAGGAACACTGCTGTAATATCGCGCAAGCTCAGCGCCGCTCAGGTTTTCCACTATAAATATCTGTCGCGGATTATCGGGACGGTCTGTGAGCGTATGTAGATTTAAAATCCACAGGGAAAAGTACAGTTCTACGCCATCGCATAAACCGTCAATCCGACATTCGTAAAACTGTCCCGTATCCTCGGAGGCGTCGAATCCTATCATATAACCGCGAAGAGTGTCGCCCGGAGAAGTATGGTCATCTAATTGTTTATGCCATTTGTCAAAATAGAAAGGCGTCGTCGTTTTTGCTATGGTATATGTGCCATAGCCGTACAATGTGGTACTATATTTATAATTTTTAACCTGCTGTATACCGGTCGGTTTTACAGCGGGGTCGCTTATATTATTTCCGCCGAAATCTTCACGGTAGATTACTGTTCCTGTTGTGGAGCAAATAACATGTAAATGGATTATATCCGACATTGCGCGGCAGTTATAGTCATCAATATGTGCAGCATCGGCTACTACCAAACGGTAATATCCCGCATCCGATAATGTTGCAGAATTGATTGTATAGACGCTGTTTACCTTTCCATCGCTTGAGGATTTCGTATCTGTAATAACATCCCAATCACTGGGGTCGTTTATATCGCCTGCATTGTATTCCCAGCGGTAAACCAGATTATCGCCGAAAGTTTTGTTGTCGTCATAATTTCCTTCAAAAGTAATTGAAGCGCCGACAGATATGGTTGTATCAATTTGTTGAGGCTGAGTTAGCGTTACAGGCGGAACACAGGCGCGTATTTCTATATCGTCGAATGCGAAGTCGTTACCATCGCTGCCTGTTCCATTATTGACAATTTTCAGTTTGATTGACAAAATATTATCTGGTAAGATAAAATTAAATCCATATTGTTTCCACGTCGCATCTCCGTCATTAGGAACATTGGTATAATATTGCGCAAGCACATTGCCTGCCAAATCTTCTACTATAAATATCTGTCTCGGTTTATGGGGTCTTCCAGATGTCTTAAGTATATTTGAAATCCATACGGAAAAATACAGGTCTATCCCGCTGCATAAACCGTCAATCTGACATTCGTAAAACTGTCCCGCATCCTGCGAGGCGTCAAATCCTGCCATATAACCGTGATTAATATCGTTGGGATAAGTATGGTCGTCTATATTTTTATGCCATGAACTATGATAGAAATGTTTTGACGTTTTCGCTATTGTATATGTGCCATAGCCGTACAAAGAATCGCTATAGGTATAATTTTTAACCTGCGGTATGCCTGTTTTTTTTACGTCAGGGTCGCGTGTGGTATTGCCGCCGAAATCTTCCTTGTATATCACTGTCCCTGTTGCCGCACAGCCGGTCGGGTTTATTGTACCGCAATTGCTTCCCTTTTCCACTGTCAGACTCACTCGCGGAAAAGTTATTCCTTTATATCTTGGTTCTACCCAATAAGATTGTGTTGCTGTATTATCTTTTATTATTTGTATGGTATCGAAGGCGGTAGATTTTACTAAATTAGTTCCTGTCTGTGCGTCATACCACCAAAAAGCTACGCCTGTCATTTTCATAACGCCGACAGCTACATTTGCGCCCTCGCAGGCAACATATTTCTGCGACAAAGGATTTACAACCATGATATAGACATTGGCGACGGTCGTATCTCCATTGCAAATAAGTCGATAAGAAACCGTATCCATCCCGTAAAATCCGGCGTTTGAGGTATAGACAATCCTGTCATGATTAGCATTAAGACTTGCGTCTCCGTTTGAGGGGTTTTTGATTACTTCAATCTCCGAAACAGGGATACAATTAGACGGAATAATATCATTGTTACGAACATCAACAGATATCGGTGTTTTGCTGAACGTTGTAACGGTATCGTTTTTAGCCATCATCAAAGAAGACAGTAGATAGTTCGCCGTATTGTTATCGGTTTTACATTCCAACTGCACATAATCAGCCTCACCTCTGTCGTTAATCCTTACAATAATATCTGTCATAGAGGAAAAATAAGTAGACAGATTGCGTACGGTAAA
>JAIROC010000520.1 GCA_031257735.1 Bacteroidales bacterium
AAAAAAGTAAATCTTCCATTTTCTTTTGTCCTATATCATTTTTTATAATCAATTCCGTCATATCAAAAATACTTTAATCACAGCGCAAAAGTAGTAATAATTTTTCATTTGTCAGAACTATGATGTGTGTGAGGGTGTATTTGACTATGTCGATTTTCAATTCAAATTGTCGCATTATCCGGACTAATAATTGCGTAGATGTAAAAGTCCGAAGGACTTACAAATGAATAACCCCGAACTAGTCAAATGCACCCTGTGGAATAAAATAGATTCTGTTCCATTTTTTTATATCTTATTCAACCTTTTATCAATATCAGATAATTTTATATATCTCCTAAGTGAGAGAAAGACATTTCCTCTTGCAGGTAATCGGCGATCTACATTTTTATAGTCTCGCACAATTGACTTTCTTATTTTTTTGACAATGTGTTTTTCTATTTCGTCAAAATCTAATTTTTCTATATCTGAGAAAGATATGCCTGTCGAACATTCGATGTCGCGTTTTGTCTTATCGTTTAAAGTAATGTTTATCATTATTTTATTGTCTTATATTACATCGTTTTTGCTGCTATTACACGATGCAAAGGTACGGATTATTTTTTATGTACAACAAATTTTATTTTTACAGATGTTTTAACCACGAAGTTTCTCGAAGTTGCACAATTTTTTTTTTCTTTTTAACCACTAAGGCGAATAAGGCGCACAAAGTGGCTGGCGTCAGCCCCAATCTACAATCGTAAATCAATATTACGTTTTATTTTCTGTTATTTCTGTTACTGTAAAATCGGAGTATTCACGTATTCCCCCAAAAGATTTGTATATATTCAATTGCGGAGATACATCCACATAATAGAGATGTGTATCAGGGTTTTCGAGGACATTATCATTTTCGGATTCCATAACATTTTCCAGCCTGACATCTTCGATTTTATAGTTTCTGCTGATATAATCCATGTTACTTCCTCTGAAAGGCTCAAGATTCAATTTGTCTCTTAATTGTTTGAATATAATATCTGTTATCTGTTTTTTTGCATTGATTTTGTCAGTGTAACTTTCGGCGTCTCTTACATGTTTCTGTACTACCTGACCCTTTATTTCTTTTTGTCTGACAATAAATTGAAAACCCTGTTTCTGCGGATCATTGCCGGAATTTTCCGTAAATCCTAATAATTCGTATCCTGTTTCTTTAAACAAATAATTATATAAAGAAATTCGGTTGTCAAGAAATTCTGCGGGGGTTTTTGAAGATGACTTATTGTAAGAAATAATTTTTATAACTGAATGGTCTTCCATGAAATACACATTAGATTCCCATCCGCCATTCTCGCCTATTGATTTTTCTTTTATTTCTTTTTCAATTTTTTCAGGAGCATACCAAATTCCCGCCTTAACCGCATATTCCTTTAACGATTCTTCCTGTCTTTTGGCTGTTAATTCCTTTGATGCAGTTCCTGTACTATTTCCCTGTTCAACTGTATCATAGCCTGCCTTTGCTGCAAGGTATAGTGACGCTTCGACATTTCTTCTACCGCCTGCAATCCTTCCATGTTCCTCTTCTCTATCAAGGCGTGTAATTTTTGCCGTTCCTTCGAGTATTCTGTCGGCAAGTTCCGAAACTTTCTCATAATCTGTTTCTCCTTTATCATGTTTTACTAAATTTTCCAATATGAAATTTTGTGCAAAGGTAATGCTTTTTCTTTAACCACGAAGTTTCTCGAAGTTTCACAAAGTTTTTTATCAACGAGTTATACTAACTTTTTAATATATTGCTTTACAGCAAATGTATGCTTTTCAAATAGAAGATATAACATATATGCAATTATCAAACATATCAATATTTGCAGTAAATAAAAACCAACAGACACTATATTAACCTGTTCGCTTTTGGGAAACCCAAAATAAGTCAAAAGCCCCATTATTGGATAATGAGTTAGATAAAGCGTGTACGAAAATTTTGCCAAATGTGTACCTGCTCTGTCAATTTTTATTGCTATTTTGTTTTTGGGTTCAAACAACAATAATTGTTGAATCATTATTGACATTGATAAGGCAAAAATCAACCGTATCACATTTCTGTCCGGCAAATAACTTAAAAATCCGAACTGCATCGACCTGCTTTCTCCTGTAATCTGCAACAAGGCGATTGAAATAACTCCCAAAAAGATGGAAGAAAACAATACCAGTCTGTTTTTTTGTGGCACAAACAAAACCGACAACGCTCCAAATATCCAAACGAACAAATAAACTGTTTGCAATTTTGTGAAAATCAAAAACACAACAAAAATTATCAAGTAATTAGTATTGTATTGTATTGTATTGTATTGTATTGTATTGTATTGTATTGTATTGTATTGTATTGTATTGTATTGTATTGTATTGTATTCTTATTATTTATCAAAACAGCCAAACAGCCAATTAAAACATAAAACCACACCTCATACGCAAGCGACCACAATGGCGCCGTAGCAGAACTAACAAAAATTCCCTGTAATGAAAACAAATTTCCAATTAATTGGAGGAAATTGACAGGCTCTCCCATTATTAAATTAACAACTACGATCAACAAAAGCGCACAAATCAGTGGCAAAAATATACGCACAGAACGGTCTATTGTGTATGATTTAACATCAAAAGTTCCTTCTTTTAACCGCTGAATTACTTTGCCGCCAACTAAAAAGCCGCTAAGAACAAAAAATGCAAGTACTGCTTCGTGTCCCAAACGTGTGATAGAAAAGAAAACAAAATTTAATATATTTTGCTGTTCAGTTGGTAAAAGTCCATATTCTACAAATGCATTGCCTCGTATGTGAC
>JAIROC010000563.1 GCA_031257735.1 Bacteroidales bacterium
TTAATACGTCTGCGTATGGCCTTTTGTTCTTCCCATATTTTTTTATCTTTTAGAGCACTTATCAGTTTATCTCCCTCATGCCTATAAAAATTAATGATCTCTTTTCGAATTTCTACTTCCGGACTATCTTCGCCTATCAACTTGTGGACGTATTTATCCTCCGCATTTAACAATAATACGTTTTTATCGTTGTAAATAGCTGTAAACACACTCCCTCCGTAATCGCAAAATACGTAATCTCCCACTCCTAATAGCTCCGTACTTTCCATATTGTTTACTATTATAGCAGTAGGTACACGCAGCTTAATTTTAAAATCTAAGAACGGAAAATCTCCATAACATCCATTTGGGCCAAAAGGTATGGAAAAAATTATATTAAAATCATTTTCAATGGCTTTTACGATCGGAAGAAATTCTAATATGGAACAGATATGCCTACCATGAGTTGGCAACCAAAGTATCGTCTTTTTATTTGTATCCAATCCGTAATGCTTGAAAAAAACTTCCTTATCCACCGTTTTATTCTCCTTATCGAACCTGGGTGAACCGCTCGCAATCACCTCGGCTTTAATTCCCAATGTTTCGTACCTTTCCTTTTGATATTCTCCACTACACAGTATGGTATCAAATATGGCATTTGTTTTTTTATTAAAAATATAGTTTCCTGCACCTATTAAAAACAGCGCACGCACAAGTTTCTTGGCCAAAAACTCAATGCCATACTTTCTGCCATTTCCTATTCCCAATAAACCAGCGAGTTCTGGAAATACACAAACAACTTGACTGTATTGTAGCTTTTTTCTAAAAACTTCGTTGATTGTAAGTAGATTAAACTTTTTATTCAATTTTTTCATTACTTCGGTCGGTGACATATTGTTTTTCCTTTTGATCCTTCTTGCATTCGTCAAAAATACTAACCGACGCAAAAAACATCGAACAAAGTTGTTAATACCAAGATCAATATAATTAACCACAACAAGATCAAATGTATCATTTGGCATGTTGTTGATGATGTTTTCCATGTGTTTCAACGTTACCTTTTCCGAGATTAGAAAAGCTACTTTATTTACAAAATGTCTCGGTTTGTAATCATTTAAAATGAAGTGATGTAGGTGATATGAACTCCAGTATTTGTCTGACAATTTACGACCTGAAATCTTGAAAAAAGCATCCATAAAAAATAGGATAATGTTTTCTATACACCGATAAATAAAGTGAATAAAAGATTTCATATCGTTTCTTTATACACATCCATCAAATCTGCTCTTACGGCGATAAAATGTTCATTTTCAGTAGACTTTTTATTGTAAGTAACCTCTTTTTTGCTTGAAACTCCAAAAATATTGCAGCCGGCTTCCTTTAATATAATGTGACCGGCGGCCGTATCCCATTCTTTGCTACCGTTGAGGCGTACATAAATATCCACTTCTCCTTCTGCTAACTTTCCAAACTTTATCGCAGAACCATACCTTTTTATATTACAGACTCCATGTCTTTTTAAAAAATCGGTTGTTTCTTTTGTCGAATGAAAGATACTATCTGCAGCTATCAGTTTTTCTCTTTTTGATGTATTATAAATGTTCTGTCCGTTTAAAAATGCCCCCTTGCTTTTTTCTGCATAATAACTTAGCTTAAGTGCAGGTGCATATATAATACCAAGAACCGGCTTCTTGTTTTCAATAAGTGCAATGTTAACCGTAAACTGGTCGTTACCCGCAATAAAATCTTTTGTACCATCAAGCGGATCAATCAGCCAAAAAGTATCAAAATTTCTGCGTATTTCATAATCTGGACAGGACTCTTCCGAAACAATCGGATGTTTCGATAATTTCATCAGATATTTTGCAATACATTCGTGAGAAATCAAATCAGCTTGCGTGACAGGTGAAAAATCACGTTTTATTTTTATATTACAATTCTTTTGAGAATAAGCTTCCAAAATTTTTTCGCCAGCTAAATACGCTACCTTGAGAATTTCGCTAAGCATTTTAATTTTAATCTATCCTCTGAGCAGTCCAAGCCCGCATTTTATAGGGAACACAAATCTTTTCTAAGTTTTTAATCTCTTCGCCAATAGCTTTTATGATTTTTTCCCAATTATTTTCCCCAGCCTGCACTCTAATATCGTTTACAGAATTCCAAGCACCTAAATATCTTTCTTTAGACATAATTTCTTCATGATCACACTCCATAAAAATAACATCTTTGAAGTATTTTGTAGAAATTAAAATATCTTCCCAGTTTTTAGCATGCATTCTTGATCCAGAAGACACTCTTTGTATATTGGGTAGTATTTCATAGATTATCTTCTCTATTTTTAGATTAAATTCTGACTTTTCTATATTTTTTGGATTCCAAATGGCTGTAAAATATCCACCTGGCTTTAAAATACGATGAAATTCAGACAAAGACTCATTGGGGTTAGTCCAATGAAAAGAGGAAGCCATCGTAACCCAGTCGACAGAATTTTTCTCCAGCCCCGTCTTCCCTCCACTTCCCTTGCTCCATTTAACATCAAATTCTTTCGTGTCCTTAATTCCTTCTGATCGCATTGCATCATTAGGTTCTACGCTCAAAACCTTAAGACCTTTTTCAAGCAACATTTTTGTGAATTTTCCGGTTCCTGCACCCACATCGGCGACTTTAAAATCGCTTTTCCTGTCATATTCAACATATTTCAATAATGCTGAAACAATCAAATCCCCATAAGCTGGCCGATTAACATAAGCCTTGGCTAATTTTGTAAAATCACCTCGTTTCATCCTATTTTATAAAGACTATTTATTTACTTTTTTGAACTGTCCAAGCTTTAGTGGTGTACGTGATACAGAACTTCTTGGGTAATATCGTTTTAACTTCGTCAAATATTTTATCAAATAAAATTTTCCCCTTGGGCGTTCCTAAATCCCAATACTTATTTTTTACACTTTTCCAAGCACTTACATATTCATCAATTGTTCTGGGAACACAAAAATCAACTTCCAGGTAAAAAATATCTTTGAATAATGATGTATATTTTTCTAAAAAAGGCCTTTGATCTTCTCTCCGAACGCCTCTTGCATATTGAGGAATATGTTTTGATATTATTTTTTCGACCTTCATCTGGATGGGACAACTCAACATTCTATGATTCCACATACAGGTAAAAAAACCTTTGGATTGCAATAATCTGTATGATTCTTTTAAGCCCAGTTCCCTATCAATAACGTTAAAACTGCTTCCGTACGTTACCCAATCGTACTTACCCGTATCAAGAGTTGTTTCTGTTCCCGTTGCCTTAATCCAAGAGACTTTAGCACTTTTTGTTGCCTCAATACCAATTTTTCTCATCTCATCGTTAGGCTCTACGGCATCCACACCACATCCCCTTTCGATCAGTTTTATTGTAAGGTTGCCAGTCCCTGCGCCTATATCTGCAACCAAAAGTTTTTTGGGGAAATAAGATCCGATATAGGCAACCAACAAGTCGATTGCCTTATCTGAATAGTTGGGCCGATAACAGTAATGTTTGGCATGTTGGGAATAGTCCCATATTTTTTCAACGGTTGAGTTTGTCATCTGATTTTCCTATTAAATGTAAAATCCTACTTACTTTTTCTTCTAAAGCATTCTTTCTATTGTTGTCAATGATGAGATCACAATTTTCTGGCCTATCAAAAGGAAGATCTATTCCAACAACATTGGGTATTTTTTTACTCAGAGCTCCGCTGTACAGGCCTTTTTTATCATTCTTAATTAAATTATCAAGTGAAACATCAATAAATACTTCATAATAGTCTTTAATGTGCGATCTATTAAACGCATGTATTTCTTTATACATAGAAATTGTAGCACAAATTACGTGAATGGATTGATCCGTTAACCATTGACAGATTCTTGCCATTCTCCATGCCATAATCAATCGCCCTGAGTGATCATAGCCTACATCACTATTCATCATTTCCCGAAATTGATCTCCATCCAAAAATACAAGATTGGATAATTTCTTTTTTAGTTTACCGTACAATGCAACCGCGATAGTTGTCTTCCCTGCACCCGAAAGTCCTGTCACCCAAATAAGCATTTGTCGAATACCCAAACAAAATTATCTCTATTTATCAAGAAAAAACAAAAATAATACTATTTTGCTCTAGAGAACTACAAGCCCACATTCATCTTCAGATAGGCCTAAAATTGATGATCTGATTTTACCTAATCTGAAATTTCTTATCTTTCTGTACCTTTCTTGACCTTTAAAAAGAATACTTTGATCCATTGCACTTTTGTTTAATTATTCCTTGGGTCGTGATTGAATTTCCAATACTTAGCAATGCCACACAAGTATCAAGCGATGTTTGACATTTTAACCATTTCCCTAAATTTTAAATGCTTTGCTTTAAGTTCATTAAAGGTCCGATATCAATCATTTTGCCATCATCCATGTATACAATTCTATCGCATGATTTTAGCGTTACCAATCTATGAGATACATCAAGGGATACGCGTTTAATAATTTTCGACTGAATCGTTTAAATATAATAATAAATATAAACGTTACAAAAGAAGGGTAGAAAAATTTATACAACAGGAATGAAAGTAACATTAAAGATATCACTATATTGATAAAAAATTGAATAGCATAATTTACATAGGTTGTTACAATATATCTTGCAGTATTATCCAACGTATTTATTATTGTGTCGGAGTTTTTTTGTAGAAAAAACACATATGGACAATTCAACAACTTATCCATAAAATTAATACATATTCTATTCCTTAACGCCGTCAAAAAACGATAAACTAAATATTGGTGGCCAATCATGTACGTGTTTTTTATTACAAAAATTACAACAGCACATGCCATTAGAAATATAAACATATGTACATTGGTTTTTATGTTGCACGCATTAAATAGTTTTACCAATATCTCATTCTTCAATAAGTTTGATGGCTCACTAACAAACGATAGTATTGGTAAAATGGCTGTTATTCCAATTAATTCAAGAAATCCGGCTATGAAAGAAGCTAACAATATGAAAATTATTTGTTTTTTGAAATTATAGCCAAAAAAATTAAAAAATGGCTTTAAAACTGAAAACATACAGAGAATTAACGCTAAAAGATTAGATAAAAAATATCTCTTGTTTACTTATCTGATCGAGCTTCGCCATCTTACTATCTTTTATGTTCCGTTTCATGTTTTGATAGTTGAGAACCCATTAAAAATTCGTCATAATTTCTTATATATTCTTTTTCATCGTAAAAATCACTTGCCAAAACCATTAATATGCAGTTATCCGAAAAGTTATACATTTTTCTCCACATATTTTTTCCGATGAAAAGCATCATTTGAGGGTTGTCCAATATGATCTCTTCCTTTTTTAATCCGTTGTCTAATAAAAAGTGACATGAACCATTTAGACAAATTATAGCTTGTTCTGATATTCTATGGGCATGTTCGCCTCGGGATACATTCTTTTTTGTGTCAAAAATGCAGAAAACTCTCTTAATTTCGAAAGGCACGTTTTTTATGCCCTCACAAAAGATGAGCTTACCTCTTTGGTCACATATTTTTTGAATTTGAATTATCTTGTAGTTCATAACCTGTAAATATGTAAAGTATTTATCTTGTAGTTAAAAGGAAAATTGTTATAAAAAGGAACAAATTAAAGTAGAATTTTTTAACGTAACATGAAAAATATCGTAATTAACTTTATTAAGTCCTTATTTTTTTTTCATGCTGAAATCCTGCTTAGATTTAAGTTGCTAAATTTATCGGATCAATATTGGAGTGGTTTGCATTTAAGGCAATTAATATTATTGGGCTATAAACCAAGTAAAACGGTTAATAAAGTGGGATTTATTATTTCTGATCAATCTAGTTTCATGCACATTATAAATATAATAAAATTTATGCCAGCCGGGAGTTTTGAAATTGTTTTACTTAATTCGGTAAATATCTTTAGATTAGAACACTTAAAAAAAACTTACGCAAGCATTTCATTGCGATAAATTCTTTAAGGAAAAAAATTAAGGAAAACGTAAATTGTAATATTTGTAGTTTGAGCGAAGTTTTTAATAAAAAATTACAATACCAATGCACTGTTACTGGAAATCCAGATTTATTATTTAAATGTAATAAAAAGTATGGCATTGAATTTTTAGCCAAGAAACTTGTGCGTACATTGTTTTCAATAGGAGTTAATAGTTGGGTTTTTGATAGAGAAGATAATGCCATATTTGATACCATACTGTGTAGCGGAGAATATCAAAAGGAAAGGTATGAAGCATTGGGGATTAAAGCCGAGGTGATTGCGAGCGGTTCACCCAGGTTTGATAAAGAGAATAAAACGGTGGATAAGGAAGGGTTTTTCAAGCATTACGGATTGGACAAAAATAAAAAGACAATACTTTGGTTGCCAACTCACACGAAAGCGACATCCGTGGTAAATTTTTTGGATGTTATGCAGGGCTTAAGTATAAATTATAATGTTACATTAAAAACACATGCTAGTTGCTATTCGGAAATTAAAAAGTTGCCTCAATTAATAAGTGCTATGGCTCCCAACATTATTAACATAAACAACGCAGAGAGTACGGAGCTATTGGGGGTGGGAGATTACGTATTTTGCGATTACGGAGGGAGTGTTTTCACGGCCATTTACAACGATAAAAACGTATTATTGTTAAATGCGGAGGACAAATACGTCCACAAGTTGATAGGCGAAGATAGTCCAGAAGTAGAAATTCGAAAAGAGATCATTAATTTTTATAGGCATGAGGGAGATAAACTGATAAGTGCTCTAAAAGATAAAAAAATATGGGAAGAACAAAAGGCCATACGCAGACGTATTAA
>JAIROC010000636.1 GCA_031257735.1 Bacteroidales bacterium
TTAATGCTGTTTATTAATCGATTAATAGAAACAAAAACTAATTTTATTAGAACGCCAAAGATAGCAAAAACTTTTGAGAAATTTGCCTGTTGAAGAAACTTTTTTTTTAAACGCGAAAATACAGAAGCATGAAGGGAGAAAACAGAAGTTTTTTTGAACCTGTAACTGTTTGTCGTCTTCAATGATGAAAAACATTGTAATAATAACTTTCATCATGGATTCTTGTTGCTGTTTTTTATTAATAATGGCAGATGGCACGCAAAATCATGACATCAACAAATTGACGCTGAAAAAATGTCCACAATTTGTATCATCAATAAATTGATGCTAAAAAAATGGATACAAATTACGACAAAATGTCAGTTATCGTCCTGAGAAGATTGAATGCTACATGGTTCAATATAAAAATAAAATGATTATCGTATATATTACCCCCAAAATATTACCTCGTTCGCTCTATCCAAGCAGGCATAGCCTGCATTTATTTTTTATTCTTTATTACTGCGCAGGTAGAACCTGCGAGGATAATTCGGACGAGGTTGATGATTACTTTTTTATACTTTATAGACAGGCTCTAATTACATTCTCCCTACTTATCCATTTGTTCACTTTACAATCAGCACCCATGCGCCAGAGAACCCGCGTGCTTTTTCAGCGTCGGCTTGTTTGACGGCTGCTTGAAGATTGTCGTAAATTTCGGTGTAGATGTAGAAATGAGAACGTTTGGTGTCTTTAATGACCTGTCCTTTTACGTTCTGTTGTGCCATACGGTTTACTATGCGATCGGCATCCTCCTGAGACGTGGTGGAAAAGACAACAATAAAGTATTGCTTGTCTAATACCTTTACTTCATCAACAACAACATCTTCCTTTTGTATACTTTGAACTTCCTCCTTTATCTCGTTGAAATTCTCCTTTAACTCTTTTCGGATTTCGTCGTTTAAAGTAGCAATGGAAGAGGTTAGTTTTTGCAGTTCCGAAGTCTGTTTGGTACTGTTTTCCTTAATGTCGGTAATGTCTTTGGTTATTTTGTTGATGTGCCTGCGGGTATTTTCATTCAATTCGCTGCGGCTGGTCTTAATTACTGCGTTCACAAATTTGTAGCCTACTACTATCTCAAGGTTACCGCGATTGATAGCGTAGTATTCACCTGTGTTGAAGCCAAAAGCAGCGCCAATTTGGAAATGCTTCACATCGCCGCCAACGCCAACAACCAACTCTCTTGTGTTACGGAAACCTGCCTGTAACCAAAAACAATCCCTGTACGACATTTCCAAACGTCCATCAATAAGGTGCATGTTCGGATTAAGAAAATTGTACATCAGAATAGGTTTTAGTCCCCATTCTTCCTTGAGTTTGAACTTGTAGGAAAAGGAAGCAAAGAAAGGAATATGCTTTGAATTGATAGTATTCCAAGTAGGAACAGCTGCATCTATTTCCAACTCTTTCCATTTGTAGTGTGTACCGAATGCGCCGAAGAAGCCGTTCTGTGTTCGGTTTAACAGAGGGTCGTCTTCGTCAAATCCCAGATCGGTAAACATGTCTCCTTTGCGTATTCCCCAATGCGAATATCCCGCCGAGACGCCAAACCCAAGAAAATGTTCCGCTTTCAGTCTCACACGATAAGCGTAGGAAAGTTTAACATTGGTTTGTGCGAAAAAGCCTGCATTTTCTTGTGTGAGTACCAATCCGACACCCATATTCTGTTTAAAGAATCCGCCTTCGATGCCAAAGCCGTAAAAGCGATTGGCAGGAGCTTCCTGATACCAGTCGTTGCAAAAAGAAGCATGTACATTCACTCCTTCGCCTGTTCGTAAGGCGGCGGGATTGACGGTATACTTGTAATGATCATACATATAACTCATCGGATACTGTTGCGCTCTCACAGATTGTGTACTTATAATGATAAGCGCTACTAATATTGCTTTATATCTTTTCATCTTTCTGTCCTCCTATTTTGCTAATGTTATACTTCCTTTATAAACAATTTCTCCGTTTTCGTCTATGAAAAAGTAATAATAGACGCCTTGCGGTAAATCGTTACCGTTAGTATCTTTTCCCTCCCAAAGATTATCGTAGTCTTTTTGTTGAAAGACAACAATACCTTGCCTGTTCATCACTTTAAATGTCATTCCACTGACGGCAATAAGATTATCGACTTTGAAGACGTCATTTTTTCCGTCTCCGTTTGGAGAGAAAAAGTTGTAAGCATATAGCTTTTTAAGTTTCAAGTTCGTATAGAAGATTATCGGATCGTCGTATACGCCCATGATGGTATCTTTGACAAAATGAAAATACTGTTTGAGGTCGTAAACCCTGTTTGAGGCGGCTTCGTATATTTTCAATGTCAGCTTTTCGTTGTTGGCGTTACCATAGATGGTTAATAAGGCGTAATGTTTGCCGTTAAATTCATAATCGTTGGCAGCTAGGCCGCGACAATCATTGTCGAAGAATACGCCTATTATATCGCCTGCGTTGGCGGATATGTTCCCTTCGATGTTCAACTGAGCCGTAAGACTCATTGAGGTTTGATACAAGGCAGGATTAACACTCCATGCAGGTTGTTGTCCTGACGCAATTGTACAGGATAGCGCTAATATGAGCGCCAAAATACTTATCTGTATTGTTCTATAATATTTCATTATCGTATTTTTCATGAAGATTAAAAAAAGTTGAGGTTGTATTTCCGCTGTTGCAAAATAACAACCTCAACAAGTACATTATCTATTTGTTTTAATTACTTTTACTGTTTGAACTTTATTTGATGTCTGCATCTTCACAAAGTAAACGCCTTGCGCCAGATTGTTTGTATGCGCATCCAATAGTAAGGTATACCATCCTGACTGAAATTGCGTTTCCGATAGCGTTGCCAAAACTTTTCCTGTCATATCAATAATAGAGAAGTAAACGTCTCCCGTTTCATTTTCATCTATCAGATAGGAAACAGTGAGTGAATTGGAGAACGGTACAGGATATGCCATCAAAGCGCGGTCCTGTTCTGTTTGCATTTCTCCGATAGTGAACACTACGGAATTTGTTATTGTTCCATAGCTTTTGTGGCTGGAAAAGTTCAGACTTTCATTCAACGTATACGTCTTTCCGTCAATGGTGCGATAACGGAAATTAAGTTTCTGGTCTTCTCTGTCTCCGCTTACCGTGATAAAATAGAGATTATCTTCTATCTGATTTACATAAACTGCTTCTCCGTAACCGCGACATTCGCTTTGTACGTAGCTGATAATGTTTCCACCATCTTCTGCAACTTCGTCGGCATCCAAACGGGCTATGATCGTGAGATTATTTTGGTATTTACTTCTGTCTACACCCAATTCCGCATCTTTCTCTACCAGATAATTGTTTGACTTCAAATACTTGCGACTGTTTGCCAAAACAGAAACATTCGGATAGAAGAACGTTTGAGCCGTTATTTGTTGAGAATTGTAGAGATAGGCATTGCCCGGCGTTAAATAGTTTAACGTTCCAAGCCAACCGCCCGTACCTTCATAATATACCGAGAAAGCATTTTGGGACTTCACCAAATCGCCATCGGCGGGATTGAGACCGACAAAAGCTTCATTAAGCGACAGGTTAATTTGCGGCGTATAGCCTATCCATGTCCACCCTTGGGTAACGGTGATGTTTACTGTATCCGGTTTCACAGGTTCGCCAATAATAACCAAACGTTTTCCCGTTGCTACTTTGAGCATATATCCCAAAGCATTATCTACGGAAGTATTTCCGTTGAACGGAGGGAATATGCCGTTGGTATAGGAGGTGAAAATACTTGGCTGCTGACCTTTCAAGTGGTCATTTTGTGCAAAGGTATTGCCTTCAAAGACGCTCTGAGGAGACATATTGCCGCTACGATTTCTTACGTTGGTAGAAATCCAGTTCCAGCCTGCATAGACATCGATAATCTGTTCTACAATATTCAATGCGCGGAAAGTTATCGGATTTTTTGCCGTACCCTTGTATGAATTTTCCATAAAGGTTAAAGTATCGGGCAGAACATCGGTATAGATAATGCCTGTGCTTGCATCCCAAATTTTGAATGTCAAAGGCGTGCCGGATGTGTTACCGTAAACGTTTAAGAAAGCAAGATAACGGTCATATTCGGCTATGTATCGCAGTTTAGTAACGCCTGCGCACTCGCCTGTTACGCTGTTAAAAGCAGCCAGCATATCTTCTGCGTCTGTAGAAACAATGCCTTTGATATTGAGTTCGCCAAAGATATTCATCGAATAGTCAAACAAACTGGGATTAACTTCCCATTGCGGTTGTTCTCCAATTACGCGCAAATCCAGCGCAAGAAGTTCATTAAATCCGCTACTGTTACGCAGATAAATATTTTCATCGTAGGTACCGATATTCAATCCTTCATTTACAGTGAAAGTTACTTCCACAGAGCCTGCAGGCGGAATAGTTCCCGAAGGATGATTAACGGTCAGCCATGCGGGCATGTTTTCAATGCTGTACATCTGTGAAAGCCCGCTACGATTGATAACAGTAAGGCTGAATGAAAGCGGTTCAAATACATCTTTGACAAATTCGAGATGCTCTTCACTCCATTTGAGATAGTTTTTGTCGATAAATGCTGTCCATTTTACTGCCGATTCAATGATATTGCCGTGCATATCTTTTATGTCTGCGACAGAAATATCCAAAATACAGTTTTCTATACTGCTCATTTGAGAAAGCAGGCTGACAGCAATTTGGTCGTCTTTGTAGACGCGATCAAATTGAACGTTTTGCACACGCTTATTGGGTTTAATACTGGCGGCTACATTGGAGAAGTCCGCGCCATTGTTTAGTGTCATTGGTTGATTGCGTCTTACTTCATTGCCGTTTTCTATGCGAGAAGTATCCAACTGGTCGCAGAGCGTAGTATTAACTATTGTGTTTGTTTCTATGCTGTCAAAGGGATAATATGCCCGTAACCCGATTTCGTTTCCCTGTAGATGCGATGTTGCCGACAGTTTAACGCCTTCCTGGGTGAGGGCGGCTTGCCATATACGTAATTCATCGATATTTCCTTTGAAATACATAGCTGTTGTATCTGTCAATATATCTTTTTCCCAGCCTACTGCGCCAAGCCACAGTTTTGTTCCGTTGAAGCCCTGAAAATAATCGCTGGAATAGATTGCCTTTTGCAGATTGGCGTCCACATAGATATTGGCGTTGCCTCTGCTGTTTACCGAGAGCGCAAAATGATGCCAATTGTTATCGGCAAGCCCTGAGGCGATGTTTTCTATTTTGGAAGCAGAGCGCAATGTCAGGTCTTTATTCTGGTCGAAGTAAAGGCTGAAATGATTATTTGTATTGCCTGTATTTACATCCTGTTCATCACCGATGCCGGTAGAGAATAAGCCTGCGTTTGTATTGCTTGAATCAGCCTTAAACCAAAATTCTATGGAGAAGTCAGATTCGTTACTCATTTCAGGCTGTATGTTTGCTTTCGCATACTGAATTGTGCCGTCAAATTCCAAGGATTTACCTCCCGGCAAAACAAACCATTCGGCATTGGTGATACCGTTTTTGCTGCGAATACGGTCGGAAACAAATGTTCCGTAGCCTTCATCCATTTCCCAATAACCAAAGAGACCTGCTTCTACTCCTGACAACTTGCTGTTCATATTTATCGTTATTGAAGTTCCGTCTAAGGCTTTTGTCCATAGCCGTACTTCGTTTATTCTTCCGTTATAGAACAGTGTTTTGTCCGTATTTGTAGCCATATTGATAATGCCCGTTGTAGTGTAGGAACCTACATTCGTAGAGGGAATACCTCCCTTGGTTGCATCGGAGATACCATTTACATACACGGTAACATTAGGCGTTGCGCCCTGATTGTTATACACTGCTGAAAGGTGCGTCCAGGATTGACCTATATCGTTAACAGCTGCCTGCGCTGTAACGGTACTGTTATTTACGCTTACCCAGAGCTGGTTATTGGCATTTAATCCCAATTCAAATTTATTGTCTGCATCTCCGTGAGAGAAGAGAACGCTATTTTGTGGCGTACCTTCCTGTTTTGTCCACATTTCTACGGTAAAGGATTTACCTTCGAGGTTGGTAGGTTGCTTGATTTCTACGGCATCGTTTATGCCGTCAAAATAGAGACCGTAATTATGTAAGAGTTCATCTCCGTTGAGTTCGCCCTGTACGGTGATACGATAGGTATTGTCGGGTTGAATATTTTCGTTGAAAGTTACCATAATATCATCTCCAATAGAAAGGATACCGTTGGCAGGTTGAGGCGTACCGAAGACAAGGGGGGAAATCATGTCTTTGACAATTTCTATTTCTTCGGATAGGGATTCTACCTTATCGGCAGCTCCGGCAGGACAAACCGAACGGGCTTGTAACAGATAAACGCCATCCATAGCAGGCGCGTGCCACATACGCGCAATGCCGCTTTGTCCGGGAATATCCGTATCGATGACCGCCTTTTCTGCGGGAGATATGCCTGTTGCCGCATCGTAGGACGCCATATCCTTATAATAATGGAAGAATGGCGTAAACGTATTGACCGTATTGGAACGGTATTCAAGAACAATTTCATTAAAGTTTAAATAGTTTACATCATAATCTATCACTTCAAACATGACGCTGTCTCCCGTAATGCGGTTTAAGATTTGTTTGTTTACCGGACGGTCTAACACAAGGTCTGTACAGGCGGGAAGGAAGTGTACGCTGAAATATACTTCATAGAACAAATCTTCCTGACAGTCGGAAGTCAATAGCAGACGTATGCTGTCGTAATCGGTAACATCCTGAACGGAACGTTTGACGGAGAGTGTTTTGTTGAACGATTCTGTCGGGTCAAAACTGAATACGCGACCGTTGCCAATGGGCTGTCCGTCTATGGAAATAATTAATCCGTTGGGATTGGTTTTTTCATCTACGGTAAGCGTATACCAAACTTGACTTACTAATGACTGATTGCCGAGCATAAGCGTATAGTGAGCCGTGCGATTGCCCGGTATACCGAGCTGTGTTTGTGGAGAGATTGCCATATAAGGGTCTTGAACCTTTGCCGTTGCCTGTTGCAAGACATGTCCCTTGTCAGGTTCGTAATAAACAGTCTTTATTTCGTCTTCGTAAGGACAGGATGTTTGTCCGCCTAAGAGTTTAAAAGGAGTACTGTATGTTTGAGACGACGTTTTAATATCTACCGTATGATAATCGTCTGCATTTTCATCTGCCAAATGATAACCGTAAATATTGGATTTAACGTCTGTTTCTTCATCTTCACTAAACCATGTGCCTTCTGTTTCCAAAGTATTGGTAACGATAATTCCTGTTTCATTCCAAGAACCACCATATACGAGGGTACCAGTGGCTTTAAGAGAGCCTTCATAATAATTACGGGTTATAGAGGTAGTATCATATGCGGTAGTTTCTTCCCATACTACGCCTGCATCAAAAGAAATGTTTTTCTTTTTTGCCGCATCCAACTGATATTTTTCATCATTGGCAAGCACCTGTTCCCAAGCTGAAATATCTCCATTAAAGAGAGCAACCGAATCAACAGAGAGTGTATCCGAATTAATATCTAACCAGGCTTTCGGATAGAGTATATAATAACTTAAGGCTCTTGCAGAATTTTTAATAAGTTGAGCATTGTTGTTATAGTCGGTACTATACACTTTTGCGGCATTGCCGAAAGCAACTTCATCCGTATTGGATTTGCCATAATTGGGGTTATTGTCAGGCAATATACTGATATAAACAGGCAATGATGAATTGTTAACAGTTGGAGCCGTACCCACAGGATAATAGATAAGATAATCATTACGGAGTTTTTCCAGATTGGGAATAGAACTTGTTACAATCTGTCGTCGGGTAAAGGCAAAACTGGTTTTAAATTGAGGCACCATAAACATTCCTCTTTCCGACCCCAAACGATAGTTTTTCCCCCTACGGGAAACAATGGGAACAGGTATGGGGTCGGTTACGTTGTTTGCATCTAAAAGAGAAATCATTTTGGCTTCGCCGAATATTAGATTATAGGACGAACCAATAAAAACATCGGCGTCGGGACCTACATATTCAGGGTCGGAGCTTGTTTCTATTTTGCGGTTTGTCGTAATCGTTTTCGTGAATGTGTTATCTTTTCCGCCCCCATGAGTTGTTGAGCCTGCCACATGATTTTCATCTATTAGTGCAAGTTTCTGAATTGTTCCGGCTACCACAGTCCCTACAAATGTTTCTACCGACACTCCAGCTTTAATACCAAGGTCTATTGTCAATGAAGTTTTATTGCCACCCCCCCACTTTTCAGTTTTGGTTATCGTTGTTCCTTTTTCCATCCATGCATAAGAATTAGAACCGGGAGGGTCGTGTAAGACAAAATCTATTACATGAGGTCCACGAGTAACAAAGTTATTGCCATCGCTTTTTGCTCCCAATACATAAGCGTTTCTGTCGGTAATATTCCATATCTTTTCGGGCGTGCCATCTTCAAAGACTACGCGGAAATTAAAGTTTTTATTATAACTCTGACTCGGATTAATCTGGTTATAGGTTATATTAGGCGCTGCTATCAGGGCAATATAAGTGGCTCTGCCTAAAGAATCCAATTTGATTTTATCAGGATAATCGATTGTTGCCATATTGTTTTCGGCAATCACTGTCCCGTCTACTGTCGGTACACGGTCTGATACGGGTGTTGCTCCTCCGTCGTAATTAAGATATTCTTCAAATACGCTAATGTCAAACTTATATTTTTCCTGATGCGTAAAGATG
The DNA here is from genome assembly GCA_031257735.1 of Bacteroidales bacterium. GTDB lineage: Bacteria > Bacteroidota > Bacteroidia > Bacteroidales > WCHB1-69 > JAIROC01. The sequence continues at coordinate 8,746 of JAIROC010000636.1, forward strand.
GGAAAACCCAAAAGGTAGGCATTGCTTTGTATTAAATCTATCGTATCCGCTATCCCTGTAACGGCATCATTTGCAACATAAATTCTATCTCCAAACAGCCCGTCGGGATTACTGGCGTCCAATACTTCCATTGTCGGAGATAAACGCAATACTATATCCATTTTCTGATTGACCTGTATCGTATCCACTGCTTTTTTAAGCGTGTCGGCAATAACAGTTTTTGCCGTATCAATATCATAAAGGATAATATCTTCCTGCATTACTTTCATGTCAATAACATCGGAATACGTAAGTCTGTTTGTTGTATTAGTTGTAGCGCGGATTTCATAGTTGGTATTGTTTACCTGATATTTTTCGGGTAACAGCCAAGCTACAAATTCTCCTGTTTGGGGGTCGGTCTTTATTTCGAAATAGTTTCCGCCCGTATTTTGCATAATACGATTTACGGAACTGATTTTTCCGCTGGAGGATGTATCATATTTGGTAATGGGATTATTTTCGTCTACAATATTAAGTATGCCGAGTTTGTCGGACAGTTTCAGTTGAATGGTTGCTACGCCAAGATTATTTTTGGATAAACCGAAGCCGACGGGCTTTTTCCCTTCAATAGGTCCGCCCACAAAGCGACCGACAAGTTCTACGAGCGTATTGTCTTCAAAGTTGAGTTCTTCTATGGATTGAAAGTCGTATGTCTGCGTAGTATCTGCGGGGAAACGATTGTTTGCAACATAGAGCGCAGGATTGCTTCCACGTAAAGCGGTAAGAGTATGTCCTGTTTTTTGCGCCGTTATAAAATGAAACCCGATAGGAACTTCTATTTCATATTCTCCGTTAACGTCTGTTTCTATCAATTTACCATTTTTCATGCAGGGATTTTGTCCGTCTACAATAAAAGTTACGCCTGAAACGGGAACGCTTGTACCGGCATAGTAAATTTTTCCCCATACCTTAAAGGAAGATACGTCTTCAAAGTCTACATCGCCCTGAACCAAAGTAGAAGGACTTATCATACGCAGCTTGTTAGTCGGACTGAAACTGTGTATGCCAAGATTAGGAACAAATCTATAGGTCGTTCCCGTACCACTGTATGGAATGGCGGTGATGACATAATCTCCATTGACGTCGGTGATACCGGCGGGAGCGAGTCTGTCGCTACCGGGAGCAATATCGGAAAGCGTTGTTTCATTGCCGCCGATAAGCGCTGCATGATTTTTATGATAGTTATCCATTCCTGAAACAGACATGTCATAGACGACGGTCGGAATTGCTTCTTCAAAGCGGTAGTATGCTGCCATACCTTCTTCATTGCCGGTCATAAAACAGCTGTAATTGTCGGCGTTTGCTGCGCTGTCTATATGTTTTCCCCACAAACGAACTTCATCTACATTACCCTTAAAGTTCTTTCCTATTATAATAGAATCTTGACCTGTATAGCTTGCGGGAACAGTTACGACGCTATTGGAAGCTACAAGAAAATTGTTAAGATATAACTGCATACCTGCATTTCTTTGATATGTTGCGGTCAAATGGCGAAAGGAATTTAATGGCAATGTATCGGCAGCGGTTATGGTGGTTGTGCCGACGGTAAAAGTAATATTGTTATTGTTATAATAAATTCTTATTTTATTATCGGCAATATTGAGTATGTCGCCGTTTTTTGCATGAGGAAAAATATACGCCTGAAAAGCGAAACTGTCTCTTTGATTGAATACCTTTGCGGCATTGGGAATTTTCATATAGGAATTAGCGTTCCCCGAAAACAGAACGCTTTTGTAAGCATTGACATTATCGTTTGGATTAAGTGTTATAGCCGTTACGCGTACGCCCGGTACGGCTGTACCGCTACCGTAATGAACATGTCCGCTGGCTATTCCCACAGGACGACGAAAACCTACATCGGTTAAAGGATTGGAGGTGTAAAGCGTGTCTGCACATTCTTTGATCCCGATAATATTGTAGAGATAAATCACGCCCGGATAACAGGACATATCTTCATAACTGTAATCTTTTTGGGAGGATAAGACCGTAATATATGATACCGGCTGATAGTCCGAATCTGCTGCGCCATAAACTTTACGCTGAATGTAGAATTGACTGAAATCGCCGTCATAGCTCCATTTCAACACTACTTTTTCAAGATTATATCCTTTATCTGCTTCGAAGGTTACCAATTTGCCCACCTTTACAAGCATAAAGTTATTAGTGAATACTACCTTATGTTTGTATAGCGTATTGTTCGCATTAATATCCAATTTATACAGATAACGGTTACAGAAGGACAGCATATCATCAACATATTCGCATTTGTTAACATCTACCGAATCTTTGCTTTCAAAAATAATTACTTCCGAATTATTTGTAAGATTAACTCTCTTGATAGTAAAAGATGAATTATTAAACCATACACTGTTGGAGAGCGTCCATTTAATCGTAGCGGTAAAGTTTACCGTATCAAATACCACAGGAAGTACGCTTGCAATTTCCAAATGACCGGTATTGATATTTACTTTAGCTGTTTTGGTAAAACATTTCCATAGCCAGTTAGAAATATACGTACGGCAAATACGGTAATAATAGACTTGATTGGCATCGTTCTTAACAAAAGAAGTATCTTCAAAGGTATAAGAACCCGTACCTGCGACGTAGGCTACATCGGGAAGGGTTACAAGTCCTGTGCTGAAATCAGAGGAAGTAGAACGCTGTATTCTGAAAACGTCTCCCGAAAGATAGTCTGTAACAGGCGTCCCTGTTTGGGTTTGAGATTTCCATGACAGCTTTACCTTACGGGTAGAATGGTCAAAGTCTACCGTAAAATCAGACGCCTGTGGATAGGCCGGAACGATAACATCCAATTCCTTTAAATGATAGGTATTGGAAACATAAGTACTGATTTTATATGTGTGCTTGCTGTTAAGATAACTTTCATCTGATAGGCTAAGGGAATAAGCGTTCCCGCTTGCAGTATATGTTCCTGAAGTTATTTGGGCGCTTCCTTCTTCAATTTTATAGTTAGCAGGATCTAAATCTCCACTTGTGTAGTTCCATGAAAAATCAACCTGACAATTGTTTCCGCTTTGCGAAAAAATTGCGCTTGCATTAGCGGGCGATTTGATTCCTGTAGCTACAACACTTGCATTAGCGCTAAGACTTACGTCACTCGCGGAATTTCTTTGCCAAGTTCCTCCAAAGTCTATTCTTACTGTTTTTCCGTATTCTGACGCAGGCAATTTCCACCGAATCCTTCCTATGTGAAACGAATGCCCCTCTATATAGTGAGTATTGTATTTCCCAAACCAGTCTCCTGAGGATGAAATTAGAGAATTCGCATTCCCCTCTATGGTCTGATTGCCGGAATTTGTAATGTAATAAAGCGTCTTTTCATCATTATAATATCCTGTTACCCTGACTAAGCTATAGCTACTGCCGCCTGTTACTACTGCAGAAATATTCAAAGCATCAACATACGCATCGGGATCCATTCCTGAGTTTCCTAGGTCATCGTTATAGTATATAAATTGTATGTATATATACCCATCTTGCCAGTAGACATCTATCCAAGGCGATCCTGTACCATAGTTTGAATAAGACGCTTTCACCTCGTTAGGAGGGAGGAAGTATAAACACATCATGACTGTTATTATAGCTGACAGTTTACGGGCTATCTTCGGAAATATTTTTTTCTTTTGCATTATTTTTATATTTAAGGTTAATGTAGAAACGTCAAATTCTGCATCTCTATAATCTTATCGTTATTCGTTATTCTTCATGATGAATTATATTGAACGTTGTTATTTTCCTTCCTTTGTAAGCTCCTTTTCCCCGAACGATAATTTCCGCCATCCCCGGTTTCAGATTATTCTTATACAGCAGGGAAAAATCTTTGGCAAAAGCGAGCGTTACTGTTTCCTTATTTTCTTCGCGATAGTGTACAACAGGGATAGGGGTTATAGCTTGTCCTGTGTAAATTTGCACGGGTATAGGGTCGATGACGGTATGGTCTCCGAGTCCGATATCTTTTTTAGCGCTTATATGGGTATGTTCGTTGAAATAGCGAATTTCGGCGTTAAGCTGTTGAATAAAAGTATCGTATTGACCTGTATTGTCGAGTTCTGCGGCAGCGTTGATACGCGTTACCATTTTATGATAGACGATGTCTATTTTTCTTCGTACAGTCTTTAGATTATCTTGCGTCAAAGTTGGCGCTATACTGTCGTTTCGTTCTTGGAGCAGATTTTTGAAAATATTGACGGACGTTTCAAGTTGCAAAATCCAATTTGTCAGTCCTATCATATTGACGTCAGTGGCAAAAGTTGGACTTAGTAAGTCGCTAACCAGAATACTGGCAGCAGCGGCTTCTTCTTCGTATGATTTGCTTTCGATTTTTTTAAAGGCTTTCATTCTATTGTCCAATTTTATTGCTGCTGCTACGATTGTTGGGTCTACTGATTTCATATTAGCGGATATAATTTCTTTTATGGCAACGATTAATTTGTCATCTTGTTTGTCCGCTTCGGCGATTCGCTCCGTGTATGGATTTTTTCTTTGTGCATCGACTAAATTTCTTTCCTTTTGCAGTTGTTCTTCAAATTCGGCTACTAATGGATGTACCAAACTATCGACAACAGGGGATGCGATTCGTTTTCCGTTGAAATTTTCCATGAACTCATAATGAGCTTCACTGCGATACCTGTTTAATAATGCTACTATAATTTCATTCATACTTTAAAAAATTTAATTGTTATTTACTTATTTATATATTCCCATAAAGGGGTTTTTGTTTTCATTGTCAGGACGTTTTCCACCCAAAGTGGTTTTATTGTTTTTATTGTCAGGAACTCGTCCAATGCAATTGGACAACGACTTTTTTGTCGTCGA
>JAIROC010000637.1 GCA_031257735.1 Bacteroidales bacterium
GGATTATTGATTACAATATCCGAAGCATCTACCTTTGTACGACTTCCCCATGCGTCAATAAAATAAACGCCATTTGCTGAATTATCTCCAATGACGGCATAATGCCGACTTTATAGACAAACTCTAAGTAGTGTCTGTCCAAAAACTATCATACAGGTTGAAAACGTTTCGTATATTCGTCATTATGAGTTGATATATTTTGTAAACAGTCAGCGTTGATATGTTGAATAATCATGTTTACATAGTATCATTTTGAATAGCATGAAATGGGATTAAACCCAAATTATGCAATAGAAAAAAAGAGCAAACTTTTCCCAAAAAAATCTAATGCGTAGCGTTAGGAAAACAATAGTTGTGGATATAAGATATAAATTCATTTTTACCGGCAGAGTAGAGCGGGGAGACTTATCTTGAAGTCTCTCCACTCTACTCTACCGGGGTCTGTGGGAAACTTGTCCTCCAAGGAGATTACGCCTTCTACCAATAAATCTTAATACGTAATTTGGGTTAAAAAGAAAAAACACGCATCAGGTTATTATCATTTACAGATATGTATATGTTTATTGTTTCAGGAGGGAGTAGTTCTTCAATATTTTCTGCCCATTCAATAAAACAATATTCTCCGCTGTACAAATATTCATCCAACCCAATATGAATGGCTTCGTCAATGTTCTTTATACGATAGAAATCAAAATGATAAATACGTCTATTGTTATCTATGACATATTCGTTTACAATGGAAAAAGTAGGACTTGAAACAGTATCACGACTATTCAATACCTTTGCAATGGATTGCATAAATGTTGTTTTTCCTGCCCCCATTTGCCCACGCAGAGCAAAAATACGGTTATCCTTATATTTTTGAAACAATGCGTGAGCAATAGCAGGCAGGTCGTCTATTGTTTTACAATCAATGTAATCCATGAAATACTATATCTTGGCATAAACCATTTTCATGATTTCACTTTCTATTTGTTGCGCTTTTTCCGCCAATTGGTCGGCTTTTTGAAGGACATTATCTACAAAATTTTTATCTTTCAAAGAAGCGGCATTAATCTTTACATTAAGATAAGCCCCCAAAATAGCAGACCGTATACACAAAACGCCAACTGCCGCATCAGTTACCGAATTAGGATTGCCAAAGTTTATCATTGCCTGACAAAGTGCAAAGGCTTCGAATGCTTTTTCCATTGTTTTGTAAGGAATTTCAATAGCATATTTTGTTGCGTTCTGAATAGCAGCTGATCGGATTTCTTTTTCGGCTTCAGTCTTCTTGGGTAAACCGAAAGCATCCATTATTTTATTGAAAGAACGAGTGTCTTCGTCTACCAAAAACAAGAGTTCATCTTTTATTCGTTGTCCTGTTTCCGCCCAAGCAGAAAACTCATTCCAACGCTCATCCCAACCGGGCTTGTGAGCAGACAAATTAGCCACCATCGTTCCCAAAGCAGCGCCCAAAGCGCCCATATAAGCCGAAATAGAACCTCCACCGGGAGCTGGACTTTCACTTGCAGTCTCATTGGCAAAAGCAGTACAGGTCATCTCTACCAAACGTCCTTCTTTTCTGTCTGCTTCCAAAAGATATTCAATAATTTTTTCCTTAGCGTTGAATGGTTTCAGGTCATCCAATCCCATGGATTTTACAGCTATTTTAATTATTTCAGCTTCATCTACTCCCAACGAACGATTTTGTTTTGCAAGATAATATTTTCCGGCTTCTATCAAAACTTTTTTAGGAACCAACCCCACAATTTCGCATCCCAAAACACGAATACCTCTATTGCTTGCACAACGAGAAACTTCTTCAAAAGCAATATGTAATGGCGTTTCCGATATATTGGTGATATTCATTGAAACCTGTGCAACACCATATTCCTTAATATACCAGCCTATTGCTTTAGTTCCTTTTAATGTTCCGGGTATCATGACCTGATTACCGTTATTGTCTTTCACTATTTTTCCTGTTATGGGATTACCTTCACGTTGAGGACGCCCTTTTTCACGCACATCAAAAGCAATAGCATTTGCGCGTCGGGTAGAGGTCGTGTTGAGATTGTAATTGACAGCAATCAAAAAATCACGTGCGCCAATGGCAGTAGCGCCTGATTTGGCAACTGTTTCCGTAAAAATATTGGGACCAAAATCGGGTTTCCATTCTTGGGTGATAATTCTGTCTTTCAATCCTTCATATTCTCCCTGTCTACAATTTGCCAAGTTACGACGAATTTCTATTTTTGCCGCATTTTCATAACAGAAAACAGGAATTTCTAATTCTTTGCCTACCCGTTCTGCCAATTTGCGCGCATATTCTGCTGTTTCTTCCATGGTAATATTGGAAACAGGTACTAAAGGACACACATCCGTAGCTCCAAAACGAGGATGATCCCCTTTATGCTGACGCATATCAATCAATTCCTGTGCTTTTTTGATACATTGAAAAGCAGCTTCACAAACCTCATCGGGAGCGCCAACAAAAGTAACGACTGTTCGATTGGTAGTAATGCCGGGATCAATATCCAACAATTTCACTCCTTCTACCTTTTCTACTTCTTTGGCGATTTGATTTATAATCTCCATATTGCGACCTTCACTAAAATTAGGCACGCATTCAATTATTTTTTTCATTTGAATATTAATACTATAATTTCTTATTCTGGTTTTATTTATCGGGTGCAAATGTACATAAATTTTTTCAATTACATACAGACGCATAAAAATTTTCTGCAAAATTATAAAGGAAATAAATCACAGCGCAGACGTTTTCTTTATCTCCTTTTGTAGAATAATCTGTATTTAGACACTATTTAAACATCTTCATGCGTCAGACAATTCTCAATTTTCATCAGACCAATATCACTGTTCAGACAACAATATCAGAACTCCTGACCTGAGACAAAGTCAGAGACTAATAATAAGCGATTTATAAAAACAGTACCAATAATTGACATTGTCGCGAATAAAACTTGGCGTTGACTGAAAGTCCCGCAGGGACAACACTTTATTAACCGTATGCTTCAGCTTACGGACAGCGTAATCTCATTGGAGATTGTGTGAGTGGTTTTTTGATAGCTTCTTCTATAGTTCCTTCTACATATTGTTTAAATTGTGTATTCAAGTCATAGAGTTTATCTAACCATGGTACCATGTTCAACAGCATAATATCCTGAATATAATTACTGCTTCTCAGGCGTGTAACAACATTGTCAATAATAGTAGTTTCAGCGTCGTAGCCAGCGTTAACGACATCGCCATAATTATCCAGGAAGTTATTGACATGATTTGCTGCTCCTGCAATAACAGGGATTATATATCCATTCGTCAGCGCATAATTTCAAATGTCAATATCTCTTGCAGGTACGTTCAGTCCTATCAAATCTACATGATTACATTCTTCTATATACTGAACTTAATATATTTATCAGCTTCCACGAAATATTGGCGTCAAGTAATATTTTCATATTTTAAATGATCACTCTGTCACCATAACTTTTGTAATTTCTTCACGTCGTGCGGCAAAAGCCAGCGCCGCCTGTATATGCACCCCTTTCAATAACGGATAATCATCCAGTATTTCCGAAACGGGAATACCTTCCGATAACCATTGAAGAATATCGCCAACAGCGATTCTTGTTCCTTTAATACAGGGTTTTCCAAAACGGACGTCCTGGTCAATAACAATATAATCCGATATTTCCAAAATGTTCTGTTCCATCTTTCTAATTTTTATTTCAGGCTACAAAGATACATGAAAATTTGTAATTAGTGTTTGTCTTTAATGTCGGAATAACGCCGTCATTGCGGGCTTGACCCGCAATGACGGCGTTGTTTGGACGGCGTTGATGATTACTTTTTTATACTTTATAGACAGACACTAATTACGGCTACTTTTTCTTATCCTTTTTATTTTCTTCGTCAGGATAAAAATTACCTTTCTTATCAACACGTCCCCATTTGTTGTTTAATCTTACAACAGAATAGTCATTGGCAAATGGCATTGCTAACTCATATTTTATAGGAATGACTACAACACCTTTCGTATCAATAAATCCATATTTATCATTTAGTTTTACTTTAGCAATACCATCGGCAAAAGGCAGGGCAAAATCATATTCCAAAGAAACAACTACTGTTCCTGTTTTATCAATAAATCCCCATTTATCGTTTAATTTTACGGCGGCAAGTCCTTCGGAAAATGTCAAAGCAATATCATATTCGCAAATAATTACTTCCTTTCCTGTTTTATCAATAAATCCGTATTTGCCGTTGGTATTGTCTCCCATTCTCACTGCCGCCAAGCCTTCGGAAAAAGCCCCTGCATCATCATATTTACAAGGAATGACCTCCGTACCTGTATGATCTATAAATCCAGATTTGTTGTTTAACCTTATACAGGCTAATCCCTCAGAAAAATAACAAGCAAACTCATACTTGCAGGGAATAATTTCTTTTCCTGTCCTATCGACATAACCCCATTTATCGTTATTATTTTCCGTAATCTTCACGGGAGCAAAACCTTCCATAAAATCCCATACGAAATCATATTTACAGGGAATTACTTCCTTTCCTGTTTTATCAATAAATCCCCATTTGACGTCTTTTCCTGTATTTACTCGAGCCAGACCTTCAGAAAAATGCCATAACTCATCATACTTGCACAATGTAATTTCTGTTCCGACAGTATCAATAAGTCCATATTTATCAGCTAATTTTACCTTTGCCAAACCATCAACAAAATGATACCCTGCATCATATTTACAGGGAATTACAATCGTTCCTGTTTTATTTGCATATCCCCATTTACCGTCAGAAGCCTGTTCAGGATATAAGTCTTGTCCTTTACTTTGATTAACTGTTATTAGTAAGGCTAATACTGCAAGAAAAAGTACTGTTCTTTTCATCTTCTGTTATTCTTTTCAATTATTATTGCGACGACATAATTTTCTACATTCTTCGCTTTTTATTTTTATTCCTGCAAAGGTACATGAAAATTTTGATATTTACCAATGTATGCGATAAAAAAAATTACATTATTCATTCAGTTCATTGCTCATTGTTTATAGATAATAAAGGGACTGACCTATTTTTGTGTATCTTTGCATGTAATTTATCTGTATACATAGAAAATGAATTATGAAAAGAATAGTTATCGTTAATATTATATTAATCATTCTGGGAATAAATAAGATAGTAGCACAAAATAATCCATACATTGTACCTGTGTTCATTGATGGAAAAGATACTTTACCTTGTATTACCTTACCAAATTATTTATTGATAGGATATCCTCCCAACGCAAGTAAACGAGAAATAAATCGCTATAATAAGTTGGTTCGTAATGTTATTAAGGTCTATCCTTACGCCAGAATGGCAGCGCTGAAATTAAAAGAATATGACGACCTCCTGTCCAAAATTCCAAATACCAAAGAACAAAAACGACTGATGAAACTCGCCGAAAAACAATTGCGAAAAGAATTTGGTAAAAGTATCGAAGACCTCACTTTCTCACAGGGTATCATACTGTTAAAGTTAGTGGACAGGGAAACAAGTAAAACGACCTATCAAATCGTAGACGAATTGCGGGGGAGTTTACGCGCTTTTTTCTATCAGGCTATTGCCAAGATGTTTAAATATGATTTAAAAGGAAAATACGACCCCAAAGGAAAAGACCGTGAAATAGAAAAAATAGTCCTCATGATAGAAAGAGGAGAATTGTGATATCAATAAAGTTTGATGTTTTGATATGCTTCATCTTACATCATGAATTTGATGCCTGCTCTTATCTTATTGTTCCTGTTCCTGTTCTTCTTTTTTTATGTAGGATTTATTGAAAAAAATATCTAAAGAAAATAAACCCACCATAAACAAATTAAATAAAAAACAAACTAAACCAACAACTCTATGCAGTAGAAAGAAATAAAGAAAACACAAAACAGCCATGATAAAAAAGAATATAATTAAATATTTTTGTTTTCTTATCAGTTTCTTCCGTTTTTCTATAGAGCGAGATATTTCTTTTGCCTTTTTCGAATATACGAAAAAAAGAAAAAGGAGAATAAATATTACAAGAACAATGAAAATTATCTTTATCATGATTTTATCCTCCATACTTTGAATGACAAAGTTTAACACTGTCATTATAAGAACTTTTGGCACGATAAACTGCATAGCCATACGCAGCCGTTGCCACTACCATGCAACCTCCTATTGCTGCAGGATGCACACAAAAACCACAGCTCGCCAATGCTGAACTATAAGATGCTGTGGCAATCCCTAAATCTGCTGCTAACCAGCCCGCCGCGCTGTTAAGACATGACTGCAAAGCTGATGGCAATTTATCTGTATTAGAGCGTTGAAAATTTATATTTACAAAGATTGCTGTCAGAACATCAGCTTGTTGTGCTGTATTCAATTGACTGAAATATGGATATTGTGATGTTAATTTAGAATGAAATGTGATGGTAGCATTTGAGAATTTTTCAAAATTTTCTTTACCATAGTTTGAGTCAGGTCTCCGATAATATATTCGCATAAATTCGTTGTAATATTTATCAAATGTCTCTAAATCACCTGCCTCAACTGCACGTTTCATTAATTCACTCAATTCTGACAATCTGTTCATGTCTTCTTGTGTAAGATCAACCATTACCTCCATAAAACTAACGCAACTTTTTTCAAAATCACGAAAATAGGGTTGTTCAATTACTCTCGCAACATCAACATATCTATTTGTATCAAATTTTTGAATTTGAACATTATCTTGCTCTGTATAAAATTTACTCGTTTCATCCTTTTTGCATCCATAAAAAATCGCTACGGATGCAATTCCTATCAAAGTAATTGCGATTAAACCACCTATGTACAATTTTTTCATTTCTATTACTTATTTTAAATTTTAATTATATAAATTATCTTTCTGTCGTTTCCTTTATTTTTTATCATTGGCGGACTCGACTATATCTGTCGAACCAATCAATGTTGCAAAAGTACAATTTTTTCTTTATCCGAATTACATTAAAACAAAAAAAGTTTCGATGCTTTTATTGTTTGCGTTAGGTATAACATTCGTTATTGCTTTTCGTTAATTTATACATGAAAAAAATCATTTGTGTAAATCTATTTCTTTGGATGGTCGGAATACCAAACTTGTTTTCACAGGGATTGTATGATTATGGCTTTGCGAAAGATATATCTATAATTGTTTTGCGTCAAGATACAACCCCATACGCTTATCCCACGACAGGCGGGATGAATAACATGCAATTTGGAAGTTTGGATTGCGACAGGGATGGAAAAAAAGATATTATCGCTTTTGATGTGCATGGATACAGGGTTTTGCCATTTCGGAAAACTTCTAACGGATATGAATACGCTCCTCAATATGCACATTGTTTTCCACAAATGAAAGGCTTTATGCAACTGATAGACTTTGACAAAGACGGGAAAGAAGATATTTTTACCTATCACGAAGCAGGCATTAAAGTTTATCGAAATATATCCGATGTAAGTTTGAAATTTGAATTGTTTACCGAGCAAATTTTGTCCGTATATAACAGTGGAAGAAATCCGATTAATTTGTTCTGTACAGAAGGGGATTACGTCGTTATTCGGGATATGGATGAGGACGGAGATTTGGATATATTGGCGTTTTGGTCGCTTGGAAAATACGTGGATTATCACAAAAACAAGTCTATGGAACAATATGGTAATCCGAATTATTTAGTGTTTGAACTCGCAGACCGATGTTGGGGAAGCTTCTCTGAAAACGAAGAATACAATGCAATTACGCTAAATGATGATTGCAAGAAAAGTTTAAAAGTACATCGACATACAGGTTCAACGATGATGTCTTTTGATGAAAATGGAAATGGATTACCTGATTTATTGTTGGGGGACATGGATTATCCAAATTTAATGCTTTTGACCAATGGAGGAGATAAGGATGTTGCCTATATGGTCTCTAAAGACAGTTTGTTTCCTTCTTACGATGTTCCTGTGCAATTGTATTCAATGCCGTGTCCCATGCAAATGGATGTTGATGGAGATGATTTGGGAGATTTGCTTGTTTCGCCTTTTGATTTGACATTGACCAAATCCGAAAATAAGGAAAGTGTCTGGCTTTACAAGAATACAGGGACACAGCAACAACCGCATTTTGCTTTACAGACAAAGTCTTTTTTGCAAGATGAGATGCTTGATTTTGGTTCGGGAGCTTATCCTGTTTTTTATGACATGGATGGAGATGGATTGTTGGATATGCTCATTGGAAATTATGGTTATTATGACAGTACAACGACAAATGGATATACGATTAAATGTTACTATTCTGCGTCAATTGCTTATTTCAAAAATACAGGTACTAAATCCAATCCTGTGTTTTTGTTGATAACAGAAGATTTGGCAGGACTTAGAAAATATGGATATACTTCTCTTATTCCGTCGGTAGGTGATTTGAACGGAGACGAAAAACCTGACCTTCTTTTGGGAACGGCAAACCGTAATTTGATTTATTTGGAAAATAATTCTGTTTTATCAGAAACGCTTACCTTTTCTTTGCCTGAGTTGAATTACCAATCGCTATCTGTTCCTGAATATGCTGCCGTACAAATCTTTGATTTGGATAAAGACGGGTTATTGGATTTAATTGCAGGTGGCAAGAGTGGGAGAATGTCTTATTACAAAAATACGGGAACGCTTACGGCTCCGTCATTTGCACTGCAAACAGACACTTTGGGGAAGGTCAATGTACGGGATTTTGATAATTCTTATTTTGGTTATGCAACGCCTTGTTTTTTTCGTACAAACACGGGAGAAACACGTTTATTTATTGCTTCCGAAAAAGGAACAATAGCATATTATAAGAACATTGACGGTAATTTAAATGGAGTATTTGACATGGAACATGGTGAATTGTTTTTTGTAGTTGATAGCAATATTTTTCCGATAGAGGAGGGAATAAGAACAGCAATAGCAGTTGAAGACATTAATAATGACGGATATTTGGATATGATAGTGGGTAATTACGCAGGAGGAATATCTTTTTATAAAGGGATAAATCCACCCGATAGAAAGACAGGTATAACGAACCCTGTTTTGAAAGCGTTCCCTGTACGGATTTCCCCTAATCCTGTTATGGATTTATTGTATTTTAGATGTTTATCTGTGTCTACTTCTATAAAATCTGTTTACATCTATGATATGATGGGCAGATGTCTGTTGCAAAAGGATATGGACAGTAAAAAAGAGGATAGTCTGAATGTTTCAACCTTTGCTACAGGCTTGTATATTATTAAATTTGTGTTAGAAGAAGAGGGTACATTTATTATGAGAAAATTTCTTAAAGAATAAATAATGAAAGAGGGGAAAAAGATTATTATCTTCTTTACAATATGGGTTCTTCTTCTGTTAAGCACTTGGGGATTGAATCGACTTATTCGAGTAAAACAACTCAATCTCTATTCTGATTTTCAAACGATACAGCAAAGGGAATATATTTTGGCAGGCATCTTGCAAAATACAACCGATTATTATGTTGACAATGGTACGGTCAAAGGTTTTCATTATGAGTTGGTAGAATTGTTTGCCAATCGTTTTAATCTCAAGACACAATATATTGTATATAATACCTATTGGGACGGTTTTTTTGCCTTGGCGACAGGAAAAGTGGATGTGCTGGCAATGGATTTAAACAGTAATTTCCGAAATAATATGGTTTTTCTTTTCACGAGTCCGCATTCTTATTCTTCCCACGTGCTGGTACAACATAAAGACAATATGCTGATAGATAAAAATTTCAATATTTTTCCAAACAAACATACAAAAGATAAATTAGAAAATACAACAGTTCATTTGTCGGTTGATGGTTTATCAGATTTTTATGAGGATGCTTTGTATTTGTTTCATCAATTTGACGTTCATCACACAAGATTATCGTTAAAGGAAATGCCGAATATAGAGGATATGTTGGATTTGTTAAATGAGAAACAAATAGATATGACTATCGCCAATGAAAAAGTGATGAAATCAAATGCGGGTTTTTATCGCAAATTGGATTATTCAGTACAATTGACGGATGAATTGTCTTTGCATTGGGCTGTAAACAAAGACAATATTTCTTTACAAACGCCGCTCAACCATTGGTTAGACTCTTTAAAGAAAGAGCGTTATTATGCTATTTTACTTAACAAATATTATTCTTCTACCTCAAAAAACAGGCAGTCTCACTCCATGCTTACTAACAAAACGATTTCTTTATATGATGATTTGATAAAGGAATGTGCAAAAATTTACCATATAGATTGGCGTCTTATGGCGGCTATTATTTATCAAGAGTCAAAGTTTAATCCTCATGTAACAGGAAAAGGAGGTTCTTTTGGTTTGACGCAACTCATGCCCGAAACAGCAGCACATTTGGGAATGAAACCTCCATATTCGGTGGAAAAACAAATACTGTATGGTTGTAAGTATCTATACAATCTGAAAAAAAAATATGATAGAAAAGGAGTAAACCCCTTTGATTTGTATAAATTTGTTTTGGCGGCTTACAATGCAGGTTCCTGTCATATTGATGATGCTCAATTGCTGGCAAAGGAAAAAGGTTACAACCCTAATCAATGGAAAGATGTAGAAAAAATGTTGCTTAAACTCGCTGACAAAAAATATACCCAAAATACACAACTGAAATGCGGAAACTATAATGGTAAATCTGCTAAAAATTATGTTGCCAATGTATGGAATACCTATCAACATTATCAAAATATGTCGGATTAAAAGGAACTGAGTAGACGAGAGAGTGTGTTGTCGTCAATTAAGGATTGCTTTGTTGTTTTGTTTCTTACAATGAAGTAAAATATAGTAAACATAAATCAGATTCAAATTATCATGAAGGCGAAGAAGATGTACTAAGGATTCCTTTATGTTCCCCCTTAGTGTGTCTTTTTCGCCTTTGTGGTGAAAAAACATTAAATAGTGTCTGTCTTTAATGTATAATTATGAATTATGAATTATGAATTAGGCTGACGCACGAAACCGCTTAATCAGCATCATCATTGCGAAGGAAAAATGTCCCGTTAGGGACAAAATGTTGGTAGAAAATACAGCAGCTATTCTCCTCTTGAGCGCGCCGTCAGGTG
>JAIROC010000056.1 GCA_031257735.1 Bacteroidales bacterium
CAAAATAGCCATTCATTTTTCCGAACCCATGCTAACGGATAAGTTGATGAATAAAAATACGTATCTGTTTTCTCATGCTTTGCAAATAGATACTATTACATCCATTGCAAATGATTGGAGAACTGTTTATGTTAGTCTTTCCGATAGTTTAGTTCCTGAGATCATCTATACCTTAACAGTAACGGATACGCTTTTTGATTGTGTAGGAAATGTTGTTTCGTCACAGTCCTTTGTTTCGTTTGGGTATGCTATGCCTCCTATGGGGAACGATGTTATTATTAATGAAGTGTTGTTTAATCCAAAGGAGGGAGGCGTTGATTTTGTAGAGATATACAATCGTTCTGACAGGATCATAGATTTACGCTTTTTGCGACTTTCGACCTATAAAAATGATGGCAGTATGGATACGGGTAAAATTGTTTCTCCATCAGGGACACAATTGTTTCCTCAACAATATATGGTTTTGACAACGCAACCTGATATCGTACAGGAACATTATTATTGTCCGCATCCGGAAAATTTTATCTCTATGACTTCTTTTCCAAGTTATTTTAATACGCAAGGGACAGTGATTTTACTGCGTGATTTGGAGATTATAGACTTGTTTATGTATCATGAGAGTATGCATTATCCGCTGTTAAAGTCCACGGAAGGGGTCAGTTTGGAACGTATTAATTTTGAACGAAAAACTCAGGATAATTTTAATTGGCATTCAGCAGCATCAACAGTGGGATACGCCACACCCGGATATAAAAACTCTTCCTACAGCGATAATATAAAAGAAATTTCTTATTTTGAAGTATATCCTGAACTGTTTTCTCCGGATAATGACGGTTATAACGACAATGTAAACATAGCTTATTCATTTCCTCAACCGGGTTATCGTGCAAGCATATATGTTTATAATGTTACAGGAAAAAGACTGCAAACGCTTGTCAATAATCAGCTTCTGGATACAGAAGGTTATTTTGTCTGGGATGGCATTATAGAAGGCAATGTAAAAGCTACTGTCGGAACATATATTTTCCTCATTGAATATTGGAATTTAGACGGCAAAGTAGAACGTGTCAAAAAAACATGTACTTTGGCGATAAAATTCAAATAAATATTTTTTCATTTAATTGGCAAATGTACTATTTTTTTTCAGGACAAACACAGGGGTTTGCTGGTGTCCTGTTTTGCTGGTGTTTCACACTTTCCCCAAAAAGCAAAAAAGATTGCGAAGAAATCAACGCAATCTTTTTCTTTGAAACGAAAACAATATTACATCTATCTTTTTACTTGCTGTTTCCGGGTAGCATAATTTACTTTGAAGGCGCTTGCCTTACGCAGTTCTTGTTTTACATCTGTAACCACTCCCATTCTAACAGTTTCGTCGACTTTTAACGACCAAGTTATCACATTTCTATCTACTTCGTTACGTTGTTGTTTTTCTGTTTCTACAAATTCGACAATATTATTCGTATTTGCGAATTGGTCATTCAATTGGATACGTGGTTCAGGACCTAATCTGGCAATATGAGCTTCTGTAGGAGGTCCTATATTAATATTGGCGACCAATGATTTTTTTTCTAACTTTTGTGCTTCCGTTGCTGCAGGAACTGTTGTTCTTACAAATAACGTAGATTCACGCATGGTTGTAATTACCATAAAGAAAAACAAAAACATAAATATGATGTCCGACATAGAACCCATATTCAGATCTGGTACTGATTTCTTTTCTTCTTTTTTAAATCTTGCCATTATTTTTTTCCTCCATAATTAGACGGTTCTGCTTCGGATATACTGATAGGAACTACTTTTTGCACGCCTTTTCGTTGTTCTTCTGACAAATTTTCAAAAGATTTTCCAAGATTTTGACGTGAGTATTCATCTCTCAATTCATCAAAAGCAGCAGCCAATTGATTTTGAACTGCAATATACATTTTATAAGATGTACCTCTATCACTTTGTAAAGAAACAATACCATCAGAAACAGGCGCTTCTTTACCCAATTCTTCAATATATTTTAACTTTACAACGGACATGTGAATATTATTATTCGGATTTGATATAAATTCTTTTGTACGATCTTTCAATTCATTGACATTATTCATAGGTTCATTATTCACCAAGAGTTGATCATACATATTCACCAATATTTTAAGTACATTCCGTTCATTTACTTTAGGCGGTTTTTCATTTCCTATCAATGGCGGCGGCAGTCTTCTCTGTATCCCCTGATCTGTATTGATTGAAGAGGTAAGAAGAAAAAATGTCAATAACAAAAAAGAAATATCCGCCATTGAGCCTGTATTTAGACCCGGTGTTTTTCTTCCCATATTATTTAATTTTTTATTTTGACATAAGCAAATGACCCAATAAGCGCTAACACTACGCCTCCCAAAATAATGTATCCAAAGTAAAGAGATGCTCCTATTATCCTATAAATAGAGGGTTCCATTCCTACTTTCTTAGCAGTTTCGCTCGATTCTGTAGGCGCTATCAAATAGCACAGAAAAAAAACAACAACAGCTACTACTATCATAATTAATACTTTGATCAATTGTTTTATATTTGACGCCAATTGTATAATTGTGAAAGCAAGAATTAAGGCAATTGCAATCAGAGCCATAATAGAAGTTATCGATACTGCCAAATCTTTTCCTGTTGCAGATTCTCCATTAGTGATAACAACTATCAGTCCCGCAACAAAAGCAAGCGCCGACAATGCTACTATAACAATGTTTGTTATGAGCGTTATTTTTTTAATTGATTTTTCCATTGTAACAAAATTTTAATATTAAACACTTTATTAAGTTGTTTCCTATTGTTTATACTTTACAATGATATCCATATAACTGATAGTTGCATCTTCCATAGAGGCAACCAAGCTATCAATTTTTGTGATTAAATATGAATAAAATACTTGTAATACAATAGCAACAATTAACCCAAACACAGTGGTAAGAAGAGCTACTTTCATCCCTCCTGCAACGATAGTAGGAGAAATATCGCCAGCTTTTTCTATATCATCAAATGCTTGAACCATTCCAATAACTGTACCCAAAAATCCCAAAGAAGGAGCAACTGCAATAACAAATGAAATCCAAGGCATATTTGCTTCCAATCGTGCTGTTTGAACACCTCCATAAGCAATTACTGCCTTATCTATTTCTTCTATTCCTTCATTGTATCTGTCTAATCCTTGGTAGAACACACTTGCCACAGGTCCTCTTGTATCGCGACAAAGCTGTTTTGCTTTTTCCAGATCTCCTTTTTTCAATGCCTCTTCAATACCTTGCAACAGTTTTTTGGTGTTGGTAGTTGCCAAATTCAAATAAATTGTCCGTTCAATAACCAGCGCCAAACCGATAATGAAAGCAATCAAAATAGGGGTCATCCATTCCACGCCACCTTCAATAAATTTGTCTTGCAAAACTTGTCGAAACGGTTTTGCAGCAACAATTTCCTCTTCTATCATTCCTGTTGGAGCGTTTATTTGTTGAGTACTTACTTGTTCTTTAATGGTTGTATCTGTAGTTTTAGCTTGAGCCAATACAACACTTGTTAAGCCGAATGTAAATAATCCAGCGATAGCCAAAAATGCAATTAATTTTTTCATACGTGATATTTTTTTCATTTTAGTTAAATATTAATTTACTTAAGTTCATTTTTAATTTATTTAGCGGAGAGACAGGGATTCGAACCCTGGAAGCAATTTTGTCGCTTACACACTTTCCAGGCGTGCTCCTTCGACCAACTCGGACACCTCTCCTTCATCTTTTTTTACGTCATTTTTTCAGGCTGCTAAATTACAAAAAATATTGATAACATTTCAATTTATTTTAAAAAATTATTCGACAGTCATTTCTCCTCGTAACGACTTATTTAACAACGTCTTTATAATTTCCTTATCTTTTTCCTTTCCCAAAAGGTGCATTAATTTGGTCACTGCGCTCTCCGTAATTATATCATATCCGCTCACAATTCCCAATTTTCCGAGTAAAAAACTGCTCTCATATTTGCCTTCATTTACCGCTCCACCTCCTTTGCATTGGGTAACGTTTATGATAAGTATTCCTTTTGTTATTGCTTTTGATAAAAGGTCTAAAAACCATGGAGATTTATTAGAATTTCCCGCCCCATACGTTTCCAGCACAACACCGTGCAATTCTTCTGCTTCAAGAATTGACGCAACAATATTTTGCCCAATACCCGGATACAGTTTCAAAATAGCAATATTGGGGTCTATTTGCGTACAGAGTTTCATTTTTTCTTTTGGAACTTTTGCTATATAATCGTAGTTATATTTAATATTTACCCCTACATTTGCCAATAGCGGATAATTGGGAGATGCAAATGCATCAAAATTTTCCGCATTGTTTTTATATGTTCTGTTTCCACGATACAATTTGTTTTCAAAACAAATACATACTTCGGGAATGACGGAAAATCCATCTTGATGTTTTGCCGCAGCTATTTCCACCGCATTAATTATATTGTTACGTCCATCTGTGCGGGCAATTCCCAAAGGCAATTGAGAGCCTGTCAAAATAATCGGCTTTGACAGATTTTCAAACATAAAACTTAATGCAGAAGCCGTATATGCCATGGTATCCGTTCCATGTAAAATAACAAATCCATCATATTCATCATAGTTTTCATAGATTTTTTCAGCTATCTTCTGCCAATCATCAGGAAGCATATCCGAAGAATCTATTGGATTGTCAAACGAAAAGGTATCTATATCTATGTCGTAAAACAACAATCTGGGTACCTGATCATAGATAGCCTCAAAATTAAAAGGCTTCAAAATCCCTGTTGTGGGATCTTTTATCATACCAATCGTTCCTCCGGTATATACAATTAATATTTTTGGTTTAGTTGCTTTTATCATAATGAAAACAATGCTATGGCGTTTTTTGTGGTTTGTTTTGCCACTTCTTCTATGGTGATTTGTTTAATTTCCGACAATCGTTGAGCAATAACAGGAATATAGGCGCTTTTATTGCGTGTACCTCTATAAGGAACAGGCGTCAAATAGGGTGCGTCCGTCTCCAAAACAATATATTCTAACGGAATATGAGGTAATACCTTATCAAGATTTGATGTTTTGTAAGTAAGAGTGCCTCCCACTCCCAACAAAAATCCTTTCGCTATAATCTCATTTGCATGGTCAACGCTTCCTGAATAACAATGAAATATGCCTTTTAGTTTTTCTCCTTTAAATTCATTCAATACTTCCATTGTTTCATAATATGATTGCCGTTTGTGGATAATAACAGGTAAATTATGGGCTAATGCAAATTGAATTTGTATACGAAAAGCATCTTTTTGTTCCTGTATATATGTTGTATCCCAATATTGGTCAATGCCAACTTCTCCTACCGCTATAAATTTATATTGGGAAAAACAATCAAATATTTTTTGCAATACTTCCTTATAATTCTCTTTTACATCACAGGGATGCAATCCTATCATGGCATAACACACTTGTGGATATTTCAGACACACATCCAAAAGAGAAGATAATGATTTCAAATTAATATTAGGTAATAAAATACGACTTACTTTGTTATTCAGACTTTCTTTTATTACCTCGTCTCTATCTTTATCAAAATCTTCAATATACAAATGGGCATGTGTATCTATATACTCCATAATTATTCTTCGCCGCCGCTACCCATTAATTCCTGTAATTTTTCTTGAAATTCTTCCTGAGTATCATAGATTGTATAATCAGAAGGCACCATGAAATCCACACTTTTAATTTTTGCCTTTTTTACTTCAATAGCTTCCTGTATACTTTTAACTCCTTCACTTTCCTGTTCAATATACAAAGGGAAGCCTGTTAAACCGGGCAAAGTAGTTGAATTAATATTGTTTCCTGAGCCGATTTCGGTCGTGGTGTATACAATAACTTTGGACTCTTCATCTTCCTCAACATCAAGAACTGTTATATCATAGCGTGTACAAACATACCCACAAATAGTTTTAGTTTCTTCACTTTTTGTATAGGTTAATTTTACCGCGGAAAACTGTTCTTCAATAGATTCTTTCTTTTGCGTATATCCCATTCTGTTTCCTGGTATATCCAACAAAACCGTTATCGTTACAGCATCGCCATCTACAATTTGTTGATACCATTGATTTGATGTTTTTTGTTTATTCCCGAACACAGTGCATATATACTCTCCCGGTTGATGAGTTTGAGGATCCGTATCTCCTTCATATTTTATAGCAAATTTTACTGTCCCTGCAAAAGACTTTGATTTTTGAGCATTTACCTCCATAGCAGTAAATACGCACAATACTGCTACCACACAAATAGAACACAATTTTTTCATACAGATATATAATAATTAATTAGTACTTTATATTTTTTTACAAAGGTACATTTTTTTATGATGAGAAGAATGAATATTACATAATTATTTCTAATATTTTTTTCTTCGTCCAGTATATCAATACACTGCATCAAACAAGAAAACTATTTATGAGTTATGAGTTTAATTAGTGTCTGTCTTTAAAGTACAATTATGAATTATAAATTATGAATTATGAATTGGGCTGACGCACGAAAACGCCTAATCAACGCCGTCATTGCGAAGGAGGCACGACTGAAGCAATCCCTAACAATCAATGCGTTCTTTGGTTAGGGATTGCTTCGCTGCGCTCGCAATGACGTGCTGTCGGATAAGGATTGCTTCATTATCCGGAAATATTCCGACTATATAGACAGACACTAATTAGCTACGCTGCTCTCCGCTTCGCTACGGGTCATAATTTCTAATTCATAATTATACATTAAAGACAGACGCTAATTATCTGCAAAGTTCTCTCATATATCTTTGACAAAGCAAGAAAACTTTCCTGTGGATAGTAGTATTTCTAAAAAAATATTACAAAATCATGTAGAAGTCCTGAAAAAATTTTATCTTTGCACTTCAATAATTATGTGAATGGAATTAATATGTCGAAAATACTTATTGTTGATGATGAACCTGTGATACGCAAAACATTACGGGAAATCTTCGAATACGAAAAATATGAAATTGACGAAGCGGCAAATGCAAAGATGGCATTGAAAATGATTGAAAAGCAAGCATACAAAGCAATACTGTCAGACATTAAGATGCCCGATATGAATGGAATTGAATTTTTGGAAGAACTTCAAAAAGCAGGAAAAGATTTTCCTGTTATTATGATTACCGGTCATGGCGACGTCGAAACAGCAGTGGAAGCATTGAAAAAAGGCGCTTTCGATTTTATACAAAAACCATTAGACCTTAATCGACTATTGATTTCTGTACGACACGCTTTTGAAAAAGAACAGTTGGTTGGAGAAACTAAAAAACTGAAGAAAAAAGTCAATAAACAATACGAAATAATCGGAAAATCTCCCTCTATCGAACATGTCAAAAGTATAATCGAACGTGTTGCCCCTACTAATACACGTGTGTTAATCATGGGAGAAAACGGAACAGGAAAAGAATTGGTAGCACATTGGTTACACGAAAAAAGCCATCGATCTGCCAATCCTTTTATCGAAGTAAATTGTGCAGCTATACCGTCAGAATTGATAGAAAGTGAATTGTTTGGTCATGAAAAAGGCTCTTTCACTTCCGCTATCAAACAGCGAAAAGGGAATTTTGAACTCGCCGATAACGGAACTTTATTTTTAGATGAAATCGGTGATATGAACCTTTCTGCACAGGCAAAAATGTTACGCGCTCTACAGGAAAATAAAATAACACGTGTAGGCGGAGAAAAGGAAATTCCGGTGGATGTACGTGTGATTGCGGCAACAAATAAAAATATAGCTCAGGAAATTGAACGTAGACGATTTAGAGAAGACCTTTATCATCGTTTGAGCGTAATTGTTATTCAAGTGCCACCCTTGCGAGAACGAATAGAAGATATTCCATTGTTAGCGCAACATTTTATGAACCAGATTTCAGAAATAGAAAATATGCCTCCACGCCATTTTTCGAAAGAAGCATTTGAAGAATTGAAAAAATTACCATGGAAAGGTAATATCCGAGAACTAAGAAATGTTGTTGAACGATTTATGATTTTATGCGATAAAAACATAACAAAAGAAGACGTCCGTAAACATGCCTTTTTGTACGGATGAACATCGAAATAAATAAAACTTAAAAATAAACAGAGAATGAAAAAAATAGTAATTATCTTTTTGTCAATGCTTCCTGTGATAGTTCTTTCACAGACAGATGAAACTTTTGGAGGTATAAGCGACGAATGTACAACCATCACCATGGGGAAAAAAGCTACCGATGATGGATCGGTCAGAACATCTCATACAGATGACAGTCATAGAACACGCTCAAACATTTTTATCACCCCTGCAAAAACACATCCCTCCAATGCAACTGTAACCATGTACAGACGCCTGTGGTGTGATACAACAAAAATGAAAAGCTATCGTAATGACAGTATAGGAGTTATTCCGCAAGTTTCACATACCTACGCTTATATCAACAGCGCTTATCCCTGTCTAAACGAGAAACAGTTAGGAATAGGAGAATCCACAATCGGAGGGCGTAGAGAATTAGCGTCAGAAAACGGATTAATTGACTGTCAACGTTTGTGTACTTTGATGTTGGAACGATGTTCTACTGCGCGTCAAGCCATTGCCACTGCGGGTGAATTATTGAAAGAATATGGATGGATAGACGCAGGAGAATGTTTAACCATATCGGATAAAAATGAAGTATGGCACTTGGAAGTTTATGGGGCGGGTAAAGGAAATAAAGGCGCTGTTTGGGCTGCTCAACGTGTTCCTGATGAACATATCGCCGTCAATGCCAACGCAAGTACGATAAAAACAATAGATACATCTAATCATGATTATTTCATGTACTCGGATAATATTTTTTCTTTGGCTTTGGATAGTGGCTGGTGGTCTCCGTCCGAACCTTTCGTTTTTTGCTACGTGTATGCTCCTGACAGCAGGGCTTTATTAGCCGCTCGTCGAAGAGAATGGAGGGTCTTTGACTTGTTGGCGCCTTCTTTAAAATTAGACCCTAACATGGAAAATTATCCTTTTTCTATTAAACCTGATACTTTGGTGAGTTTGGAGAAAATGATGTCTATTTTTAAGGATTATTACGAAGGAACAGAATATGATATGCGTAAAAATATTACAGTACGTGGAGACAGTAATCGGATGATTATTTCTCCTCTTGCCAACCCTTTCATGACGGTAGATGAATTGAAATTACACAAGGTAAATGGAGGATGGCACGCTTACGGAGAACGTGCTATTGCCGTTCGATTTACAATGTATGCTACCGTGATACAGTCTAGAAGTTGGCTTCCCGACGAAATAGGCGGACTTGTATGGCTTGCATTGGATAATGTGGCATCTTCGGTATATGTCCCGATATATTGTAGTGTAACAGACCTCCCTAACTCCTATAAAACTTGTGGACGAAAAACAGGATTTAGTCGTGAGGCAGCATGGTGGGCATTTAATCGGTTAGGTTCGCTTACTTCTAAACGCTGGGGAAATATGCGTTATGATTTGGAAGCAGTCTGGACGCCGTTTCAAAAAGAATTGATTACAAATCAAAAAAATATAGAACAACAAGCGCTGGAATTATACAATGCCAAAAAGCCTGCAAAATCAATTGAGTTCTTAACAAAATATACAAATGAACAAGCTAATAAAGCAGTCAAAATGGCCTGGGATTTGGGTGATGCTATTTGGACAAAATACGACGGCTTCTGGTAAAAGAGTTATGGGGTTATGGGTTATGACCCGAAACGAAGCGGAGAGCAGCGTAGCTAATTATGCTGATGCACGAAAACGCCTAATCAGCATTGACATTGGTAGATATTGGATGATAAAATTAAAATTAAAATAAAGATGAAAAATAAAACATTGTTTATTGTATTGGTAGTATTTTTTATAACTACAAGCAACTACTGTCAGGGACAGGGACTATTTTCTGCATGTGTAAACGGCAAATGGGGATTTATTGATACAAACGGTTATACGGTAATTCCTTGTAAATATAAAGGCGACTATGCAGGGGATTTTTCCGAAGAGCTTGCCCGTATAAAAATAAATGACAAATGGGGATTTATTGATACAAATGGGAATACGGTAATTTCTTGTAAATATGACGAGGCAGGGATTTTTTCTAAAGAACTCGCCTGCGTAAAATTAAATGGTAAATATGGATTTATAGATAAAACAGGAAAAGAAATTATTCCCTGTAAATATGACGAGGCAAATGATTTTTTCAGAGGGCTTTCCTACGTAAAATTAAACAACAAATGGGGATTTATAGATAAAACAGGAAAGGAAATTATTCCCTGTAAATACGACAATGCACTGTTAATTTCCGAAGGGCTTGTCGAAGTAAGATTAAACGGCAAATGGGGATATGTTGATACAAATGATAATACAGTAATTCCTTGTAAATATGACTATCTATGGGATTTTTCAGAAAGGCTTATTTGCGTACGACTAAATGGAAAATGGGGATTGATAGATAGAGTAGGAAACGAAATTACTCCCTGTAAATATGAGGATGTATTGTCATTTTCCGAGATGTTTCCCTGCGTTGAATTAAACGATAAAAGGAAAACAAGAAACGAAATTATTCTCTATAAATATAATGTATGGAAATTTTCCGCAAGGTTTGCTCGCATAAAATTAAATGGAAAATGGGGACTTATTAATGAAACAGGGAAGGAAATTATTCCCTGTAAGTATGACTTTATAAGTGATCCTTCCGAAGGATTTGCTCACGTTATATCAAACGGTAAATTGGGATTTATTGATACAACAGGAAAAGAAGTTATTCCTTGTAAATATAGGAGAGTATGGGGATTTTCTGAAGGATTTGCCGCTATAAAATTAAATGGGAAATGGGGATTTATTGATACAAACGACAATACAGTCATTCCCTGTAAGTATAAGGGCGTAAGGGATTTTTCTGAAGGACTTGCCGCTATAAAATTAAACGGGAAATGGGGATTTATTGATAGAAACGATAATATAATAATTCCCTGTAAATATAAGAGTGTAAGGAATTTTTCTGAAGGACTTGCTCGCATAAAACTGAAAAAGAAATATGGATTTATAGATAAAACAGGAAAAGAAATCATTCCCTGTAAATATGAATGGATAAATGATTTCTCTGGAGGACTTGCTAAAATAAAATTAAACGACAAATATGGATTTATAGATAAAACAGGGGAAGAAGTTATTCCCTGTAAATATGACTATGCAGTAAGTTTTCCTATAATGGAGTTCATTAACCTATTCCGAAATAGCAAATGGATTGCTGTTATGCGTCCTTCATTGAGTTTGTATGCTGAAGCATACGTAAACAATCAAATCAATGTCTGGGAACAGCAGAGAGAATTTGAAAAAACAACTGAATGGCAAATACGAGTAAACGAAACTACACGCAAGGCTATGGCAGACAAATTATTCAGGGAAGCAAAGCAAAAATATATTACTTACACTGTAAAACAGAATATAACACTTTCACTAAACGACTATGACACCGATAATGAAATATTCCTTATAAATACCACTAATATATTGGATGAACAAAATATATGGAAGTTACATGTACCTGCTAATCGTGCGTCTTACTTTAAAGAATCTTGGGATAGTATAGAATATAGTCCCAAGTATGTTATAGAAAATGACAGACTGTCCATCGACGAAATGAAATTTAAACTCCCTAACGGAGAAGAATACACGTATAAATATGAGTTATTTTAGATTAACAACTCGTAATTAGCTACGCTGCTCTCCGCTTCACTACGGGTGCGGGTCAAGCCCGCAATGCCGTCATTGCGGGTCGCAATGACGGTGTTGTTGGTCGCTTTCGTGCCTTCATGCTTTCATTTCTTTCGCGCGTCAGCACATTTCATTTTCAATTTTCAGTTAAAGAAGTTTTCAATTAAAAGAAAGGGGGCTACCCTTTTTTACGGTAAGGAGTAGCCCCACGAGACATGAATTATATACATTAAATCTTTTTAGTTATGAGTTATGAGTTATTTTGTTTGCGTTAGCCTAACTCATAACTCATTTCAAAGACAATAGATTTTTTTACTATCTTTGAACCTGTAAAAAAAGAAAGTATATAAATGTGAATATAATTAGAAATCAATATGAAACATGTTTTAAAAATAGTTGTTTTCGTGCTGTCTTTGGGAATAAACAGTACATTTGCGCAAAAGAAAGAGATAACGGTAAGCGCCATTTGGAAAGATTATACCTTTCTTCCTTCTGGTGTTTCAGGTTTTTTGACTATGCCTGACGGGGACTATTATACACTAACCGATACAAATGGCATTTACAAATACAGTTTTGCTTCGGGAGAAAAAATAACAACCCTTGTCACAAACGAGGCATTGAAAACAGCTTCCCATGGTAAAATATCCATGAACGCAATCAATACTTATTCCTTTGACGAGCGTGAAAATCAATTGCTCATTGCGGTAAAATTGGAAAATATTTATCGTCGTTCCACAAAGGCATATTATTACATTTATAATATCACGGACAAAACAATACGGATGCTTTCCGATACAACAAAAGGAAAACAAAGTTTTGCTACCTTTTCAAACGATGGGAAAAAAATTGCCTTTGTTCGAGACAATAATATTTTCGTAGTAGATTTGGAGAATAATAAGGAAGTAGCGCTTACGACAGACGGTTTGAATAGACATATCATTAATGGAATGGCAGATTGGGTGTACGAAGAAGAATTGGATATGTCACAAGCGTTTACATGGTCTCCAGATAATACAAAATTGGCATATTTGCGCTTTGACGAACAAAAAGTAAAAGAATTTTCCATGACAGTATGGGGGGATCTTTATCCCGAAGAATACAAATTCAAATACCCCAAAGCGGGAGAAGACAATTCTTTGGTAGATGTTTATATTTATGACATGGCAACGGAACAAAAGACAAAATTAAACTTGGGAGACAATTCAAATTGTTATATTCCACGTATCTATTGGCTTCCCAATTCAACAGCTTTGATGGCTCTAAAACTTAATCGTCATCAGAACAAATTGGAATTTTTCAGGTACAACACACAAAACAAGCAGCAGGATTTGGTTTATACGGACGAAAATCCGTATTGGTTGAACGTAACCGATCAGTATTATTTTTTGGACGATAACCAAACAATGATTGCTACTTCAGAACGTAACGGCTTTAATCACATTTATAAAATAACCTTTGGCGGGAAAATTGTTCAATTGACAAACGGCAATTGGGAGGTGGCAAAGATCAGTGCGGTAGACAAAAAAAATAAATTGATTTATTACCTTTCCAACGAAACAAGTCTGTTAAATCGCGATTTATATTGTATTGATTTTAACGGAAAGAAAAAACAGCTACTTACCAACGGGAAAGGATGGAACACACCTACATTCAGTCCCTCTACCCAATATTATCGCAATGTATATTCTGATTTGAATACCCCCTCCATTTATACTATCCATGATAACAAAGGGAAAGAAATCCGTTTAATCAATGACAATGCAAAGTATAAAGAAGTGATGAAGGAGTATAATTTTGCCAACAGGGAACTATTTTCTTTCACAACAGAAGAGAATATTTTACTGTACGGATGGATGTTGAAACCTGTAGATTTTGACTCGACAAAAAAATATCCTGTATTGATGTATGTTTATGGAGGCCCCGAATCACAGGAGGTGAAAAATTCATTTTTCTCTCCATTTGATTTGGCATGGTATCAATTGTTGTCTCAAAAAGGATATATCATAGCTTGCGTAGATGGAAGGGGTACGGCAATGCGGGGGGATACTTTTAAAAAGATTATCTATAAACAATTGGGGAAATTAGAAACCATAGACCAAATCAGCGCTGCTCATTATTTGAAATCTTTGTCTTACGTGGACGGAAGTCGTATTGGTATTTGGGGATGGAGTTTTGGGGGGTATTTATCTTCCTTGGCGTTAATGCAGGGCGGGGATGTTTTTAAAATGGCTATTTCTGTAGCGCCCGTTACTACATGGCGTTACTACGATAATATATATACCGAGCGTTTTTTACAGACCCCTCAAGAAAATCCGTCCGGATACGATGAAAATTCACCGATTACGCATGTAAATAAGATGAAGGGTAAATATTTGTTAGTACATGGAACAGCAGATGATAATGTTCATTTTCAAAATGCAATAGATTTGGTAACGGCGCTCAATAAAGCAGAAAAACAATATGAACAGTTTTTTTATCCGAATAAAAATCACGGTATTTATGGAGGAAATACACGCTATCATTTGTATACGAAATTAACTGATTTCGTTTTGAAAAATCTGTAAACAAGAGCTACTATGCCAATAGATTTTGATAAAATACCTACTCCCTGTTTTGTACTGGACGAGCAATCATTAGAAATAAATCTTCAAATATTAAACCTAGTTCAACAAAATGGGAATGTAAAGATAATATGTGCATTGAAAGGTTTTTCATTTTGGCGGGAGTTTCCATTGATAGGACATTATTTGAAAGGTGCAGCAGCAAGTTCGTTGAATGAGGCTCGTTTGATTGCCGAAGAGATGTCGACAGAAGCACATACATATTGTCCTGCATATAAAGATGAAGAGTTTGATACGATACTTGCTTATAGCAGTCATCTTACTTTTAATTCATTAAGTCAGTACGACAGATTTTATGAGCGAACGAAATCATTTGGAAAAAAAGTATCATTGGGCTTACGTATCAATCCAGAGTATTCGGAAGTAAAAACTGACTTATATAATCCTGCCATGGAGGGTTCGCGTTTGGGTATTGTTCGCAGCAAACTCGGAGACAAATTGCCGAAAGGGATAGAAGGACTTCATTTTCATGTTTTATGCGAAAATGACAGTTATACGCTTAAACGAACATTGATAGAAGTTGAAAAGAAATTTGGAGATTTAATATCTCAAGCAAAATGGCTAAACATGGGTGGTGGACATCTTATCACCAAAGAAGGATATGATGTGGAACATCTGGTAAAATTGTTAGTGGATTTCCGCGAACGTTATCCCAATTTAGAGGAAATTATACTTGAACCGGGTGAAGCCGTAGGCTGGCAAACAGGATTTTTAGTTACTTCCGTGCAGGACATTATTGCATGTAAAAATTTTCATATTGCTATGATAGATGCTTCTTTTGCCTGTCACATGCCGGACTGTTTGGAGATGCCGTATAAACCGGATATTTTGCATGCAAAAGAACCTGATAAAACGGATAAATATGTTTATCGTATAGGGGGAAATTCCTGTTTAGCGGGAGATTTTATGGGCATGGGGGATTATGCTTTTGAGAAACCATTAGAAATAGGCGAGAAGATTGTTTTTGAAGATATGATACATTATACGATGGTTAAGACAACTTTCTTTAATGGGGTTCAACATCCTCATATTGGCATTTTGACCAAGGCAGGTGAATTTATTTTACTGCGCAGTTTCGGGTATGATGATTACAAGGAGAAATTATCATAATCCTAATACTCAAATGGTTTTTTTTTGCTCTGGTGAAAAAGATAAAGATTTTTCCGAAAATCGAAAAACATAACTATATTTTTCCTACTTTTGCAGAAATTATTTTATACATACGCTATAGGAGAGATGCCGGAGTGGTCGATCGGGGCGGTCTCGAAAACCGTTGTACCTTTTCAGGTACCCAGGGTTCGAATCCCTGTCTCTCCGCAATATGTAATAGTCTTGTTTCTATGCTCAAAATACGGCTGTGAATAGAAAATTAGTAAAAATAGAAGCAGCGTTTAGCGAATTTGAACGCGGACTTAGTTGCTGAATAATGGAAATATAATTATAATAAAAATAAAAATATATATCATGGAGAAAGTAATTTTTTTAGATATTGATGGAGTGTTGCAACCTCCAACACAAACCAGATTTAAGCATATCAAAGAAGTTGATGAATTGAAAAAACAACTGTACGATAAGTATGGCGTTGATTATAATGAATATCATGATTATGATATATTGGCG
Source organism: Bacteroidales bacterium (assembly GCA_031257735.1). Lineage (GTDB taxonomy): Bacteria > Bacteroidota > Bacteroidia > Bacteroidales > WCHB1-69 > JAIROC01. The sequence goes on from JAIROC010000056.1 coordinate 16,012, forward strand.
GTATATTATGATTGGGATAAGGAAGCGATTGCCGAATTAAAACGAATACTGGGTGCAACAGGCGCGAAAATTGTTATTTCAAGCGATTGGCGCGCATACAAAGACAATCCGCTAAAGTGTATGCGCGATTTCTTTCGTATATACGATTTGGCAGATTACGTAATAGACTATACGCCTCTATGGAGAGGCGCTGAACGTGAAGAACATTATAGACGGAAAGAATACAAAGACATCCACGAACCGCGAGTGGTAGAAATTCTGGAACATCTGAAAATACATCCCGAAATAAAAAAATGGGTAGCCGTGGATGACCTACATTTAGGGGAATATCTGAAAGAAAATGCAGTACTAACGCGTTATAAGTTAGCCAAAGCCGATGCGGATAAATGTATCGAAATATTAAACGGCTGAATGGGAATCAAATTTTTTAAACGATGATGAACGATAGAAAACTACCCATAGGGGTACAGGATTTTGAGAAGCTCCGAACAGGAGGAAATGTGTATGTAGATAAAACAGCATATATTTACCAACTTGTAAATACAGATGCTCCTTATTTTCTTGGACGTCCGAGACGTTTTGGGAAAAGTTTGTTACTTTCTACACTCAAAGCCTATTTTCTTGGAAAGAAAGAGTTGTTTGAAGGTTTGGCTATTGCTGAATTAGAAAAAGAATGGTTAGAATATCCGGTTTTCCATATAGATATGAATATAGGTATTTATACGGATGAAAATTCTCTGTATGAAAGTCTTGACGCTAAACTGAAATGTTTTGAAGAACAATGGGGCTGCATTACCGAACTCCATGATCCAGCAACACGATTTGAAGCAGTAATACGTCATGTCTGCAAACAAACAGGTCGAAAAGTAGTTGTCTTGATTGACGAGTATGATAAACCTTTACTTGCCACCATGGAAGACCTTAATGCTAACAAAGAAATACGAAAAGTTCTGAAAGGTTTTTATGGAGTATTGAAAAGCGTTGATGCGTATTTGCGTTTTGTTTTTCTGACAGGAGTTACAAAGTTTTCAAAGGTAAGTGTTTTCAGCGACCTCAACCATTTGACGGATATTAGTATGAATAAGTATTTTTCAGGAATATGCGGTATTTCTGCAGCAGAAATCATACAATATTTCAACCCAGAAATACAGGCATTAGCCGATGAAATAGGAAAAACATATGAAGAGACGCTTGCCGAAATGAAGAAACGCTATGATGGCTATCATTTTGCAAAAGAAAGCGCGGATATGTACAACCCCTTTAGTGTGCTGAATACTTTTTATAAGCGTGATTTTGGCTATTATTGGTTTGAGACAGGAACTCCGACCTTTCTTGTTCAAATGTTGAAAGCAATAGATTTTGATATTCCTACTTTAGAAAACGATGTAACAATTTCTGCACGGTCTATTTTGGATTATCAGGTGGAAAATGATGATCCTGTTCCTATATTATATCAAAGCGGATATTTGACTATTAAGTCTTATAATGACAGATTTGACGAATATACATTGGGATTTCCGAATGAAGAAGTAAAGTATGGATTTTTCAATGAATTACTTCCTGTTTATATGCCAAAGAAAAACATACAAAGAGAATTTTATGTTGTAAATTTCATAAAGGATTTGTTGGCAAACAATGTAGAAGGTTTTATGATACGTCTGAAAGCGTTTTTTGCAGGTATCCCTTATGAACTTAATAACAAGGAAGAAAAACATTATCAAACTGTATTTTATTTGTTGTTCAAGTTAATGGGACAGTTTATCGAAGCAGAACAGAAAAGCGCTGTCGGCAGGGCAGATGCTGTGGTGATTACCGATGATACTGTTTTTGTGTTTGAGTTTAAACTTACAGGTAATTCTACTGCCGAGAAGGCATTAGAACAGATAAACAGTAAAGGTTATCTTATTCCTTATACGGCAGGAAATAAAAAATTAGTAAAAATAGGCGCAGAGTTTAGCGAAACAAAACGCGGACTTAGCCGATGGATTATTGAATAAAGGTCAGGAAAAAACTAAGAAATGATTCTTTAGTAAAACTAATTAGTGTCTGTCTATAAAGTATAATTAGTGTCTGTCCGAAAACTATCAAATGTTTCGTATATTCGTCACTATGAGTTGATACATTTTGAAAACAGGCAGTATCGACATGTTGAATAATTACGCTTTCATAATGTCATTTT